>NZ_JAHHPP010000115.1 GCF_024606265.1 Endozoicomonas sp. SESOKO1 | reverse complement strand
TATTAATACGTATATACACACACATTTAGATATAAAGATGGATTTAGCATTTGCCTTAGAGATTTGGCAAGGCCTACAGAGATTAACACCTTCACTGATCAAGGTGCCGCTGAATTGAAACGCAGCCACTCAACCGCAACCATGTTTAAGCACACCCGGCAGCATACCAATCCTGGCGCCCAGGGCGATGCCCCCCCCCAACGGTGCTCACTGACAATATCCTACCGTCGCAGGCCAAACTCACTGGCAGCACCAATACCGGCAACCCACCACGCTACGTGGTCATAGTGCTCTGTGGGTAATCCTTAAATCCGAAGTATTCGTCGTTGACCAGTTCATCATCGGCTTAGCAGGAAACATGGGGTGACGGGCCATCGCCAGGAGGGAGGAGCTGAAAGGTTAAGGAGTTGTCTGGAAATAATTTCCCTATTTTCATTGCCTGACTCCGTTCGGACTGAGGCTTGTCGAAGTTCGGTGGCACGACCCTTCGACAAGCTCAGGGTGAACGGAAATCGGGAACTTATTAAAAGACAATTCCTAAGCATAAAGGACAGCAATCACATCAGTGCTGAGAGGAGCGAAATTTACCTTATTATATTTCCTCTATTTTTTTTCTTCGGGAAAAAACATTTCATTGGTGCTCATACTTTCCATGACATCATTGTCGGGGGTGGCTGGCGCAAAACGATAAGCCAAGACACAGGCAGGGTATTTCTGTATATAAACACTGCCGTCTATTTTCAGCTTTTCAGGTAATGTCTTCTTTGCCAACTTCAGAAGACTGGTATCGATCCTCCCCGGAGCGATGAGGTAGCAGCAAATTCAGAATGACGGCTGTCAGCGCGCAAAGGCTGACGCCCTTCAGTGAAAAGCCCCCCAGTGAGATGCCCATATTGCCAATACCAAATACCAGCACGATGGATACAATCACCAGGTTCCGTGGCTGTCCCAGGTCAACCCTTGCCTTGATAAGCGTGTTAAGTCCAACGACCGCAATGGAACCAAACAGCAGCATCATAATACCGCCCATCACCGGCACTGGAATGGTTGACAGGAAGCCACCAATTTTGCCAATAAACGCCACACCAATAGCAATGACTGCAGCCCAGGTCATAATAACGGGGTTATAGGCTTTGGTCAGCATCACCGCACCAGTGACTTCTGAGTAGGTGGTATTAGGCGGTCCACCAAACAGACCGGCAGCAGTGGTTGCCAGGCCATCACCCAGCAGTGTATTTTTCAGCCCGGGTTTATCCAGATACTTTTTCCCGGTCACCGAACTGATCGCCAGCATATCACCAATGTGCTCAATAGCAGGTGCAATCGCTACGGGAATCATATAAAGCACCGCATTCCAGTTGAGTTCCGGGGTGGTAAAATTCGGAATGGCAAACCAGGGGCGGTCAAGCAGAGGCTGAAAGTCCACAACACCCATAACCACCGCAGCAATGTACCCTGTGCCAATACCACAGATGATGGGGATCAGTCGCAGAATGCCACCGGCCATGGTAGCCACCAGCAGGGTTGCCAACAGCGAAATCGCAGCAAGGAACAGAGCCTGATCAGCAGAAATCAGCCCTTCAATCGGTGATGTTGCCATCCCGACTGCCGCAGGTGCCAGGCCAAGACCGATAACCATAATCACCGGGCCAACCACCACGGGTGGAAACAGCCGGTAAAGTATGCCTGACCCACGTAACCTTACCAGCACACTCAATGCAGCATAGAGCACACCGGCGGCCATGATACCGCCCATGGTGGCAGCCAACCCCCAGGATTGAATACTGAACGTAATCGGCGCAATGAAGGCAAAAGAAGATGCCAGAAAAACAGGCACCTGCCGACGGGTGACCAGCTGGAAAATCAGAGTACCGATACCCGCTGTAAAGAATGCTACATTGGCGTCCAACCCGGTCAGCAATGGCACCAGCACCAGGGCACCAAAGGCAACAAACAGCATCTGCCCGCCCATCAGTGCCTGCCGCCAGAGCGACATTTCCGGGGGCGGGGTTTCCCCCAACTGTACTGAGTGATTCATTTTCGGGTATCCCTATTCGTTAATTATTTTGTACCAAAAATTTGGTCACCAGCATCACCCAGGCCCGGTATGATATAACCGTTTTCATTAAGTCCCTGATCAATAGACGCCGTGAAAATCCTGACATCAGGATGGGCTGACCGGATCTTGTCAATACCCTCTGGCGCAGCCACCAGAACCAGGCAACGGATTTCCTTACAGCCTGCTTTCTTCAGCATCTCGATAGTCGCCAGCATGGAACCACCGGTGGCCAGCATGGGATCCAGGATCAGGGCAATACGCTCATCAATATTACTGACCAGCTTTTCAAAGTAAGGCACTGGCTCCAGCGTTTCTTCATCACGGTAGAGGCCGACCACACTGACCTTGGCATTCGGAATCATATCCAGAACACCATCCATCATACCAATGCCTGCACGCAGAATCGGTACAATAGTAATTTTCTTGCCCTTGATCTGCTGAACAGTCACCTGGCCATTCCAACCTTCAATCACGGTATCTTCCAGCTCCAGATCTTTGGTCGCTTCATACGTCAGCAGGCTACCAACCTCACTGGCCAGGGTTCGGAACCCTTTGGTGCTGATATCGTGGGAGCGCATCAGTCCCAGTTTGTGTTGCACCAGTGGATGCTTGATTTCCTGTACGCTCATTCATGACCTCAACTGTCTGACTTGAGTTGGATGGATAAAAAATCAAAAAAATGAATGGCTGAGATAACACGTTTCTGAGTAAGTACTCATTGGGAAAACGATCATTCGAAAGCTTTTAACGCCTAAACCTTGGTATTTTCCCACAGGATGTCTGACCTGCCCATAGGTTTTTGTAACCATAACAACCGTGTAGTTTTCACTTGCCCATTGAAGACAACAGCGGTATTTTTTCCTGCTTTGCTTTTCATGAAAACTGTTTCCAACTCTCCACAGGAGATTGAAAAATGGTTTTTTAATCAGAAATGGATCGCCGATCGTCAGGGTACACAACCACAGCACTGTATAAGTTGACGCCCTGGAATGACCGGCCACCAATCAAACGATCAGGGTTTGCACAACATGTCTGTTGATCTCGACCATATCCGGCAAGTGATGGATGAAGCCGACTGCCTCTATAACGAGCAGCAGATTGAAGAAGCCATCGCCACCATGGGACGCAACATCACCAACACGCTGGAGAACAGCAACCCGCTGGTATTCTGCGTAATGAATGGTGGCCTGGTCATTACTGGCAAACTGCTGACTCATATGCAGTTCCCCCTGGAAGCCTCCTACGTGCATGCCACCCGCTACCGGGACCAGTTGACCGGTGGCCGCCTGGAATGGAAAGTTCGCCCAACCCAGAGCATCAAAGGCCGTACCGTCCTGATCATCGACGACATTCTTGATGAAGGGCACACCCTTGACGCTATCGCCGACTTCTGCAAAGAAGAAGGCGCAGTCACCGTTCTGACCGCAGTTCTGGTGGATAAAAAGCATGAACGTAAAGCCCGCCCGGACCTGAAGGCTGACTTTACCGGCCTGGAAATCGAAGATCGCTATATTTTCGGCTACGGTCTGGACTATCAGGGTTACTGGCGTAATGCCAATGGCATTTATGCCCTGAAAGGTCATTAATTCGCTATGCCCATATCAGGTAAGGCGGGGCGATTAGCCCCGTCCTTCCTACAGAAACGTGCGTACGGACCTCGTACAAGGCTGCTGCGCTCTGGACGCTCTTAAAGAATGCTTCACCCCTTCGCAACATCTGCCGCTTTTGACTTGCCCGCTTCGCTGGGCAAACAAAAAGCCACTCTTAAAAAAGAGTGGCTGAAACGCGAAATCAGAGACGAGGGTTAACTAATAGATATTCAAATGGAATCGTTTCACGCCCATACTTTTCAGCATTTTCTACTGCTAAAGTCATTCCTTCAATAGTCAACTCATACTCACCCACCTCCGGAAATTCAAAGCCGTCTGTTAAACGACTGACAACAGTCATCCAAGGAACTTGGCCATTATTTCCAATTAGCTTATCCATATTCATCTGGAAATTCTGTTTTTTACCATTAATTTTAAGAACACCCTTAAACTCGCTATAAGGCCAGTCTGGAAATTTGTGATGCATAGCTTCAGAAGACATCAGATCAATTGCATACTTGCCTGGACGGTTAATATTGAATTTCCACGTATATTCCTTTTTCTCGTGATCATATTTACTTAGATTCAGGACATCCAGTCGTGTCTCCCCCATACGATCCTGGTGAACGACATCATCCATAGCCAGCTTATCTTCATAATCTATAACAATCACGAAAGGATCGCTGGTTACCCTATCACGATACTTTTCAATCTTGATGGTTGTATGGTTAGTATCTGATACCTGTCTTTTCCCTTTAATGCCCGGTCCAGTTACCTGTCGTTTATGTTGTATCCATGGTATGGATTCACTGGAAATAGAGCTATCAAGGAAACTGACATTTTTTATTTCATTACGAATGTTTGTAAAATTTATCAGGCCAAACTCAGGCCACTGCTGAACATGAAGGTAAATCCGCCTGGTTTCTGGCTGATGTGTAACAACACCCCACTTGAAACCTCGTTTGAATGGGGTAGCTTCGGCACCAATTACCGATTCTTCGTTGATATCCATCCAGGCTCCTACATCCTTTAGGAGTTTAGTGACATCACTCGGAACCCGCCCTAGATAATCAATACCAACATTTAGCAACAGATTACCACCACGACTAACAACAGATGGTAATAGGCGTACAATATCCTGCCTGGATTTCACATTGAAATCACGTTTTGAATAACCCCAGTTATCATTAGTTGTTGCAATCAGCTCCCAGTAATAAGGCTTAATATAAAGGGGCTCTGAGAAATTATCGTTACCTGTTTTGATATCCCAGTTTGTAAAAGGTTCAGTAGGTACACTGGCAATACGGCTGTTAATAACCGCATCTGGCTGATGTTCACGGATCATCGCCGCCATATCATTCACTTTACTGACAAATTCGTTCTTTGACAGCATATGACGCTCCCCCATATCGAACCACACCTGGCTCAAATCGCCATAATTGGTCAGCAGTTCCTTGACCTGAGGCATAGCCTTTTCAGTCCAGTACTTGTCAAAGTCTTGCTTTGCAGGATCATAATCCCAATCATTGCCTCGTACAGTTTTAGCATTGGGGTCTGCCCAGTCCATAACATGGGAATAGTAGAGTCCATAATCAATGCCATACTTTTTGTTGGCGTCAGCTAGTTCTTTTAAAGGATCTCTTTTAAAAGGGGTAGCATCATAAATGTTGTAATCTGAGACATTGGAGTTATACATAGAAAAGCCGTCATGGTGCTTCGCAGTGATAACCATGTACTTCATGCCGGCATCCTTTGCCAGGCGTGCAACAGAGTCCGCATCAAACTCAATGGGGTTGAAGGTACTAAGCTTACTACTGTAATCCTTCATAGGAATACGCTGGAAATATTGCAACCACTCTGAGAGCTGGTCTGTGTATTGACCGTTGTAGTAGCCGGCGAAATCTTCATGAGAATAAAGACCCCAATGAATCATCATGCCAAAAGTGTTTTCTTTCCAGTTATGCAGTCCTTTTTCGCTTGCCCTATCGAATTCCATTCGCTCGGCAATACCCTGTTTCTGGTCAGATAACTCACCATCCATACCGGTATTTGCTATAACAGCTGAACTCGCCAGCAAAAACGAGGACAATATAATCTCTTTATTTTTCATATCCATTACATCTCAGTCAGGTTAAAGCTTACCAAACAGACCATGTTGACCCAGCCCCCCATGCCGTTATCTGATGAGAAGATAATGATGGTATTATCCAGTTCTCCCTTCTCTTCAAGAACTTTAATGACATTGCCTATCTGGTGATCCACATGAGTTATCATGGAATAATAAATTGCAGTATCTACCTGGCTATAAATCTGCTTGCGCGGGAATGGAACAACACTTTCATCCCGCACATGATCTTCACCATTTGCAAAAGGGTGCCTTGGCAAGAAATCAGGTGGTACCTTTATATACTCAGGCTTAAAAATTTTAACATATTGTTCAGGAGCCTCACGAGGAACGGTAAAGGAAACATACATCAGAAACGGTTTTTCGGAGTTATCCCATTCCAAATCATTAATGACTAACTCAGAACATGATGCTAGGTATAAAATGTTATCTGACGCAAGGTAAAAAAACCATGACCCTAATCAACCATTTAAACAATATCAACCTAACCCGAATATTTCATAAACACTGCAACAGTTCGACAGGCTGATGTTTTTTTGATCAAGCACTGCCTGTCAGATCATTGCAGTGTAATTTTTTTTCAGTGATACAACCTTTTTGGCGTAGTCGGGGTGGTTCAGGCTTCTTTCAGCCTGACGGGTTTGCCCGCTTCGCTGGGCAAACAAAAAAAGCTTCCCCTGGAAGCTTTTTTTTGGCATTTGCATAAAAGATTATTTTTTCCGAAGATTTTTACCTAATTGCTGCTTCAGCTTATTCTGTTCAGCTTCAACTTCACGGTTGTCAGCTTTCTCCTGTTTTTTCAATTCCTCGCCTTTTTCCAGGCTATCAACCGCTTTTATCTTAGGCTCAAGCTCGGCTTTTTTCTCCTTGATCTCACCAGGTAATGCTTTCAACCTGGCACTACCCATTTCAATAAACTCTTGTGTTCTCTGAATATTAGTCACCGTAGCATTGTATGCCTGCTGAATTCCTTCCCGGTCTTTTGGAATCTTACTGAGCAGACTCAGCTCTCTTTTGAATTCCGACAGATACTTCTTTTGCTCAGCAACGTATTCCTGTGTTTGTTGCTTCTCTTTTTTCAGCGCCCTGATTTCAGCCTGCAACTGGTCAACCTGATCATCCAGTGCAATGCGCTGTTCAGTCAACGTATCCTGCAATTCAGATAGCCTGGCATCTCTACCCCTGCCCTGTTCCAGGGTATGCTGTTCCGCCTTGAAAAGCTCGAGAATTCTATCACCACTTTCTTTTAATGACGCTTTCAACTGCTCCTGCCCAGTTCTGGCCTGTAATAATTCTGCATCAAGCTGATCAAGCCGATCAGCTAAATCTGAATGACCAACTTCACTGATCACCTTATTGACCTGCTCTCTTCGGGTAACAGGATCCGGGGAATCAATAATAACAGGCTCAGCACCCTCAACTGGAATGGGCACAGTAATTTTCTTTTTGCTCTGGATCACGCTTTCAGGATCTTCACACACCTTATAGGTATTTTTGTAGACCTGGTTGAGCGTATCCAGTTCTGCCTGCCTTTCAGCCTCCTGAGTCTCGAGAACCTCAAGTTGATCAATGCTGTCATTATGCACTTGGGCTTCAAGCTGCAACTGATCAGAGGCATCCTTTACAGAGTCTTCTGGAATTTTCTCCCAGTTTTCATGCCTGATGGCTTTTTTGATATCACTGATTGAACTTTTTAATTTTGTGCTAACGCTTGCTTCAAACTGTTTCAGATTATCTTTAACTTTATGGAGTTTGCTTTGAAACCTACCTTTCAGGTTACTCCCGACGGACTTCAGTTTCTCAAATACTTTTTCCCGAACAGTTACCGTATCTTTTTCCGCGGCTATCCCAACTTTTCTCTGTTTAAGGGGTATCTTTTCGGATACGGATACATCCAGTTGCTGGTCTGATAACTTAAGACCCGGTGTGGATACAACCTTTACTGCCTCAATGGTAACCTTGCCATTAGCACCGAATGTAATTCTACATTCAGTATTCCCATCGTCCATAAGACTTTTGACTGTTTCTAATTGTTCTCGAGTAAGCGAACCCGCACCAGATGCCCTTTCCATAATGGCCCTCAAACATTCCTTTGATCACTCCACCAATTGTAGCTGCACAAGAAAACCTGAATGGAAATGTCAGGATTGTTTTCAGAAAAATAACTTTCCGAGCAATCGATGCGTTATATAAAGCAAGTGCCATGTCAAAATCATGTCGCCTGATAAACGACGTTTTCCGGTAATGAGTTGAGAACAATTGGCTAAAGAAAAACCCGGTTATAGCCAACAATATTCCCTCTTATTCTTTTTATCTTTAATGTAATCTCAAAATATCCTATGAAGGTTATATAACTTTGTTTCCGAGCCAGTAAAATATCAACCTGCTTTTTGTTTATCCCGGACAAACCTCACCCACAGAAACACTGAACAGTGAACCAGACATGAAAAAAGACAAACAGAAAGTCATTGGCGAGAAATTAAGTGATGAGCGCCTGAAAACGCTGCTGACACTGCAGCCGGCAACTGGCAGCAATCGAGACCATCACATACTGTTAAGAGCCTACCGCTACCTGCGAGCAGATGACTTTGCCCGCTTTATTCCATTTTTTCTGGAAGCAGGCCTGAACCTGAACGCCCGGGATACTGATGGGAAAACACTGGCTGAAACCATCAGCCAGCACCACCACGGTGAACCGTATCTCAAAGCCCTCAATGATGGAGGCAAGCGTTAAAACAGAAAAGGCTACCCGACGGTTCGATGGGTAGCCTGATAAGTTGGTCAGCCTTTTATCCCTGAACAGGCTTAACTGCCTGTGAGGAACGAACAGACAGCATCATACCGAAAATACCGGCCAGAATTCCCGGCAACAGCCAGACCAGGCCTTCTTTCTGCAAAGGCAAATACGCCAGCAGCGCGATGGCCGGCTCAACGAAAGACAGGCCAGCAGCATGAAGGCCTTCTACGATACTGATCAGCCCCACCGGGATAAGGACAAACGACATTACCCGCTCAGGTTGCGCCAGCCAGGGTTTCAGCAGCGTTACAACAATCAAGGCGATCGCTACAGGATAGATAATCAGCAACGCCGGGATGGTAACCTTCAGCAGCGTATTTAACCCGACGTTGGCAATCAGTGCACTGGCCAGGGCACAGAGAATCACCCAACTGCGATAATTCAGCGCAGGAAATACCCGGGAGAAATACTCACCGCAGGCGCTGAGCAAACCAATAGCGGTGGTCAGGCAGGCCAGAATAACGGTAATAGCCAGTACCACCTTACCCCAGGAACCAAATACCGCGTTGACGAACAGGCTGATGATCTCTGCACCATTTTGCGGGGCAGCCACCAGCGGATGACTGGTGGAGCCCATATACCCAAGCACCAGATACACCAGTGACAGACCAACAGAAGCGATCAGGCCTGCAATGAAGGTATAGCGCGCAACCTGCCGTGTATCGGTAACCCCTTTACGGTGAATGGCATTGATGATAACGACACCGAATACCAGCGCCCCCAGGGTATCCATGGTCTGGTAACCCTCACGGAAACCATTAAAGAATCCCTGACTGGCCATGGACTCGGTGGCAACGCCTGCTTCTCCCTGGGGAAACAGGAAAGCACCAATGGCAATAATTACCAGAACCACCACCAGCAGTGGTGTAATCAGTTTACCTACCGTCTCGACCAACCGGCCCGGAAACAGCGCCAGATAAAGCGCAACAGCAAAAAACGCTAAAGAAAACAGCGCCAGCGAAAGCTCACCGGACTCACCAATAAATGGCAGCAGGCCCAGCTCATAAGAAACTACAGCCGTTCTGGGTGAGGCAAACAAGGGGCCGATAGCCAGAAAGAGAACAACCGCAAAGGATACTGCGATTTTTGGCGGAAAAATGGCGGTCAGTTTTTCCAGGCCACCACCGACACGGGCACAGGCGATCACACCCAGCAGTGGCAGGCCGACACCGGTCAGAAGGAATCCCAGCATGGCAACCATCAGCTCAGTGCCGGCCATGTGCCCCAGAAATGGAGGAAAGATAATATTTCCTGCTCCCAGGAAGAGAGCAAATGTCATCAGGCCCGTGGCCATGATGTCTGTGGTTTTTAACGTCTGCGGCAAAATCTGTCCCCCCTTACCAATTCTTCCCGAAAAATGGCCAGTCAGCCATACAGGACTGATAAACTTTATGGCCAGAAAGAATATATTGTCTGAATAAGCTCGAAGAGGCGAAATAAAGGCCTCCCGAGAGTAGCCTTTATTTCACAGATGAATCTTTAGCCATATCAGTGTTTTCACCTAAAAATCATAAAAAAGCAGGATTTATTGAGATTTAATCAATAATAAAGGTGTTTTTCCTGAAGCAAGCGCCAACAACCATCAACCCTGGTCGCAGGATCGCCAATCACAGCAGCGGACTCAGCAACTGCAGCGTATTTTCCAGCAGTTTCCGTCGAAAGGGCCTTTTTGACCAGCAGTTGATATCCACCTCACCTGCCTGATTCATATATGACTGGAGCACATGGAGTATCTGCTGACCGAAACCATCATCATAAACAATCAACGTCACTTCGTAATTCAACCAGACACTGCGCATATCCAGGTTTACGGTACCAAATAGCGCTGTTTCACGGTCTACCAGAACACACTTGGTGTGCAGCAACCCCCCTCTGAATTGCTGTATGGTAACGCCAGCCTGCAGCAGCTCCTGATAATAAGAACGGCTGGCATGATGCACCATTTTCGAGTCATTTTTCTCAGGAACCAGCAGTTGGACATCAACACCACGCATCGCTGCCGACTTCAATGCCGTCAGCAACGACTCATCGGGAACAAAATAAGGCGTACTGATCAGGAGTTCCTGGCGACTTTCATAAATGGCCGTCAGCAGGACTTGCTGCAGCATTTCCCGGTCCGCATCAGGCCCGGATGGCAGAACGTGGACAAATGCGCCGTCCCGGCCACGATGCCCAGCTGAAGGGTACTCATACTGCCTGTTGAACGATGGATGCCCCTGCCCGGTTTCCAGCGCCTTATCCCATTGCACAATGGCTCCGAGTACATGAGCGGCAACACCATCAATCCTGACCATGGCATCCACCCACTGCCCGACCTGGGCGTCCTGTTTAAACAGGGATGGATCAACCAGGTTAAAGCTGCCGGTCCAGGCCAGCTGATCATCAACCACCAGAATCTTCCGGTGGTTACGGATATCAATACGCTCCACCAGCATTCGGAAAGGGCCAGCAGCCATAGATGCAGTCACACTGACCCCTTCAAGGCGCAAACGATGAGCCCAAACACCATTCAAAAAACCCCGGCTGCCGACATTATCCAATACAACCAGGCAATCAACCCCCCGTCTGGAGGCACGGATAACCGCTTCCGCCACTTCTTCAGCCCGACCGACCGGCTCCCATATGTAGAACTCAATCACGATACTTTGCCGGGCATTTTCTATATCACGCAGAAGCTGTTCGATAATGCTCTCAAAATCCGAGAAGAGCTGAAGATGGTTACCTGGCAGCAAGGGGATACTCATGCTGTTTTCTGCTAAAGAAAAAATGCCATGATGACTGGTCACCGGACAGCGGGATGGCTCACTGCCTGAGATAATCCGGGAGAGGTGTTGATACCACTGGGCATAGTCCGGATAAAGTGCATGCATACGCTTTAAACGCCGGATACCCAGCCGGGGAGAACCAAATAGAAGATACAGACCAAAGCCCGCTACCGGCAGTGCAAACAGTAATACCAGCCAGGCCAGCGAAACCCCCACCGGTCTTCGCGTCATGATCACCACAACCGCAAAAGCAACAATGGCACCTAAATAGGCAGCACCAAACAGCCAGCTATACCAGGTTGTTTCCATGCACTAATGTTCCGAATTACACTAACTGAATTTCCTGACTGTCCTGGTGATCTGCTGGCCAGAAACACTCTATTAAAGTGTTTCGCCATTGATCCGGCCATAAACCGGCACACGGCGTTTAGAGCATCACCTTTCTGGCCATTCGCCCGGGAAATAACGGGGTTTGAAAACACAACGGGCATTACCCGAAAAACTACCCGTTAATGGATAACCTTGACAGGGAAAAAGGGACAACAGATCTAGACAAGATGCCTTTCACTGGAGCAAATGTCCATAATTTCCCCAAAGAAGTTTGGCCGTCATAGCCAGAGAGACGCAAACAATCATGGGACGGATCAACGCCTCACCACGACTAAGCACCACATGTGAGCCAAGTCTGGCACCAATAACCTGACCCAGCATCATCACCAGGCCAACTGTCCAGACCACATGCCCGCCAATAATGAAAAATAACAAAGATGCGAGATTACTGGTGCAATTCAAAACTTTGGTATGTGCGGTAGCACTGGTGATGGAATACCCCAGCAAGCCAGCAAAAGCCATGGTAAAAAAGGAGCCGGTACCGGGTCCAAAAAAGCCATCATAAAAACCAATCACCACCGCCACTGTCAACGAAAACACCGACAGAGAGATTAACTGCCGTGACTGGTTACTGCTCAGCCTGGGAGATAACAGAAAGTAAAGGACGATACCAATCAGCAGGAAGGGAATGGCCTGATCCAACACCCCGGCATCAATTCTCTGAACCAGCAGCGTCCCGGCCATACTGCCAATAAAAGTCATCACTATTGCCAGACGCACCTCCCGCAGGTTAACCGTACCTTTGGAGATAAAGTAAGCACTGGCGGACAGCGTACCAGCGGCCCCCTGAAGCTTATTGGTTGCCAGCGCCTGAAGAGGTGAAAGCCCGGCAGCCAGAAGCGCTGGCATCGAAATCAACCCTCCACCACCAGCAATGGAATCAACAAATCCAGCCACTGAGGCTACGGCAAAAAGGAAAAGTACAAGATCCAGGGTAATGGTTGCGTCCAAGGTCAATCCTTGCAAATAGAGGCTGATAATTGATGAAAGCGTAATAATAGAACGTCCGGAAAAAATATTCAGACAAAGTTGACTCTGCAAAACAAACAACAGGATTTCAACAGCTATGCATCCGTTAGCAGGACCCACGACTCAGACACTGCCTCTACCTCCTTCTGATTCACAGGGCAGTGAGATCATTTCAACTGCATTGAATGAGAAGGTATACCTGTCAGCCCCTACTTCATGCCATCTTACTGATTCCGGGCCACACCTGGAACGCCATCTGGATGATCGTCAAATTACTAAGTCAACGTCGTGTTTCGAAGACATGGAATCCGAAGAAAAGCCGGAGAAATTTCAGGAGAATGATGTACTTCTTGTCTACCCCTGTAACTCTCGCGGCAGCCCCAATCTTGATTTGTCAGTAAATCCTGCAGACATGATACGCAGACTTCCCAGGTACATACGCGACATACTTGAATATCGCTTTTTAAAAGGCATAAGCAAATCTGATTATACCGAGGATGAAATAGACTCACTGGTTGATTCAATATTAACGAGGCTGCCTGCCGAGTTAACTGAGTTTCTCAACCAGGACTACCCTGATGAAAAGCTGTTTTCCCCTTTAGAGTATCAAGCTCTTGCGAGGTTACACTGCGCCATCATTTTGTTTGAGGATTTCAAGTATGAATTTAGAAACTCTATGGCTAAAGACTGTGCAGAATTTAATGATTTTTTCATAAAGAAGTGCTTACCCCTGCGCGATGGCTGGAGTGAAGACGAATTGGAGTTCATCGAGTCCTGGCTTAACGGGGAACTGGAAATGTCGCAGAGCCATCCTGACCCGAGTGAAATTAAGCACTACGTTAAAACATGCCATTATGGTGTATTAAAGGCTGGATGTGTGTCAGTCTGCGGCAAATGCAACTACACGGTTATCGAAAACCGGGAAGCTTATAAAAGAATCAAAAACCTTGAGAATCAGCTGGCAAAGTGTCGCAACACTGCCAATGAGGATTAATAAAAGATACAGTAACATTGCTAAACCCACAAAAGCTGGGACTGAGACTTACCGTTCTGATGCATATCAGCATGGATAGACATACCCCGGAGCGATTTGTGTACTTTGAAGAGACCTTCAACAGTTATGACGTGAATGTATGCCTGCCTGCTGATTACCGGACAATCGGCAGATTATATGGTCAAGGTGATGATACCTGGTGTGAATTGCTACCAGGATTTTCTAATTAACAAGATCACAAGAATGGCACCGACAGACGCCGGGTCCTTGTAAAACATCTTCAAGAAGAAAAAAATAGGCAAAAAAAACCTTCCTGATATTTCAGGAAGGTTTTATATGGCTGGGGTGGAGGGATTCGAACCCCCGCATGTCAGGATCAAAACCTGATGCC
>NZ_JAHHPP010000114.1 GCF_024606265.1 Endozoicomonas sp. SESOKO1 | reverse complement strand
GTACCGGTCAGTTCCTCCAGCAGCTCTGCCCGGTCATTGGCGCTGGCCTCCAGAAAAGCGGCAAAACCACCCTGGGCCAGCATCATGGATTTGGTGAAACGTCCGAAGTCCAGGCCGGTCAGCTCACTGACCTTTTTCAATTTATCGCTGATACGGGTAGTAATAATCGTACCGTCACTGTGGGCCAGCTCAACCTGCGGCGCCTGCAACTTGCCATCGGTTTTGCCCCGGGCCCGGCGTTGTGACCAGAAGGCCCGGTAGGCTTTACCTTTCACTTCAAACTCAACTTCCGAGAGCGACTCAGCCGTATGCCGGGTCATCAGCTCGTTATCGGAGGCGGAGATCGTGGTCAGGCGGGGTGTCTGGTGGTACAGGGCAAGGCAGATGGCATCCAGTAGCGTGGTTTTGCCAGCACCGGTCGGGCCGGTAATGGCAAACAGGCCATTGTTGGCAAAAGGTTCACTCTGGAAGTCTATTTTCCACTCGCCCCTCAGGGAGTTAATATTTTTCAGGCGCAGGCTGAGAATTTTCATCAGGCGTTGTCCTTCTGGCCATGGTGCGCCACCATGGGATGCTCTTGATCGGCGGCAAACACGTCGTCGAGTATTTCCTGAAACGCACCGGTCAGCTGCTGTAATTGTTCATCGGTAAGCTCTTCCTGCTGAAGCCGTTGCTGAAAAACATCTTCAACGTTCAACTCGGCCAGACTCTCCTGGTCGGCAACGGTTAAGGATGCCGCTGCCTTTTCCCGTTTTCTTCTGACCCTCAGCAGCTCAAATGAGGACAGCTCCTCCCTGGCAAGCACCAGCTGCTCGACCCGGCTTTGCAGGTCATGGAGGTAAGCTTCAGCGGTGATTTCAATCTCCAGCCATGGGTTGAGCGGCGCCTGTTGCTGATCATTCTCATCGGCTGGCTCATCGGCCCGTTCACTGGCAAGAGCGGCCAGCTGCTGGTCAATACTGTCCAGGGAGCCCCTGAGACTGATCAGAGGCCTGAAGACAGGAACCATAACGGACTCAATTTTATTCAGCTCATTTCCCTTGAAGTCCACAATAATGACTTGCTTATCGGACCCGGCTTCATCAAAACTCAGGGGGATTGGTGAACCTGAGTAGCGGATATGTTCCTGCTTCGCTACCACCTGTGGCCGGTGCAGATGGCCGAGGGCAATGTAGTGAGCTTCAGGGAATGCGGCTACCGGGAATGCTGACAGGGTCCCGATATAAATCTCACGCACGGATTCGCTCAGTTGTCCGCCAACTGTCGTTAAATGACCGGTGGCAATAATGGGCAGACGTTCCCCAGCCAGCTTTTCAGCTTCTGTGTAAATGGTCTGATAGTGGGCAGCAATCGCCTGTTGCAATGCCTGTTGTTTACCCTCACCGGTCTCTCCTGCCTGGCTTTCCAGAACATCCCTTGGACGGACAAAAGGAATGGCGCAGATGACCGCACCGGGATCACCCTGAGCGTTGTTCAACACCAGAACCTGTTCCCGGGCGTCTTTACTGACGCCACCCACCACAAAGGTATTCAGGCAGGCCAGCAGCTCTTTCGACTCATTCAGTGTCGCTACCGAGTCGTGGTTGCCACCAATCACGATAAGCTGTTGGCAGTGGGTATTGCGCAGGCTGACAATAAAACGGCTGTACAGTCCCCTGGCATAGCTCGGTGGTGTGCCGGTATCAAAGATATCACCGGCAATAATCAGGGCATCAATGCGCTGCTCTTGCACCAGAGCGATCAGCCAGTCCAGAAAGGCCTGGTGTTCTGCTTCCCGGCTTTTGCCCATAAAGTGCTGGCCAAGGTGCCAGTCAGATGTGTGAAGAATACGCATAAGAACCAATACGGTGAATTTCCACGGCTTATTGCCTTGCAGACAAAGGGATTATAGATTGAGAGCCGGGTTTTAAGAATGGTTTATGACCCCCTGCCGGTATCGCTGCAACTCTTCGAGCAGCCATTCACTGGACTGTTGCTCTTTTGTTCCGGGGCACTTTATCCGGTAGGGTTCACCGGACAGGGTGCTCTTGCTGGCACTGAATTCGATAAATTCTTCTGCACTGTTAATCCGCTTACTGAAGTACCGGTACTTCTTTGTCATATGCTCCACTGCCTCAGACGACGGGTGACTACTGTCGTTTCTGATAAAGCTGCATCTGGAAGCCGAGACATAGGCGATAAGGTGGTCAATTTCGCTGGATACTGAATCGGCAGAAACGGTGTTTATGCTGTTAAAGGAGACAAGTAGCGCAAAAAGCAGGCTGAAAATTTTCATTGAGCAGTGACAGTTAAAAATGATGAAAACTAACCGGAAAATAAAGGTACCGGTTATTGAGGTGTATCAGGTTGGTTTAATTGATCCCAGGCAGGGTTTCCCCACAGGGGTACGGTGGTCATGGAATGTTTTGCACTGTCGGCGGTCTCTTTGGTTGAGTAGCTCAGATAGATCAGTGTTTTGTTTTTCTCATCCCAGATGCGCCGTATTTTCAGGTTTTTCCAGAGGATGCTTTTCGATGTCTTAAACACCACTTCGCCACTTTTGGACATATTGATGTTGTTGAAGAAGGGGTGTGATCAACAGGGTGAAGGCTATCGTACGCATGATTTTAACCGTCAGGTAGCGGGCTCAGCCTGGGAGGCTGTCCGAGAATAGACTGCCCTACCGGCAACTGCTCCTGCGTTGCTCTAGCTCCT
>NZ_JAHHPP010000113.1 GCF_024606265.1 Endozoicomonas sp. SESOKO1 | reverse complement strand
TTCGGCCAACCGGTCATTCCGGATGCGGTGGTCAGGGCTTTCCCGGATAGTCCGGCGGGCAAACTGGGAAGAGCGCGCTTCAAGGAGCAATGTTGCCTGAGGGGCCTGCCGTTAAATGACCAGCAGGTCACACCGGATAGCGTGGTCAAGGATTATCAGGCAGTCAAGGCAATTCTGGAGCTGGCGCGATTCAAGCAACAATGTTGCCTGTTAGGCCTGCCGTTGAATGGCCGGTACATCACACCGGAGGCGGTGGTCAAGGCTTTCCCGGATAGTCCGGAGGGCAAACTGGGGATAGCGCGCTTCAAGGAGCAATGTTGCCTGAGAGGCCTGCCGTTGAATGGCCAGCAGGTCACACCGGATGCGGTGGTCAGGGATTTCCCGGATAATCCGGAAAGTGAACTGGGCAGAGCACGCTTCAAGGCAAAATGCTGCCTGAGGGGCCTGCCGTTAAATGGCCAGCAGGTCACACCGGATGCGGTGGTCAGGGATTTCCCGGACAGTCCGGAGGGCAAACTGACGATGGCGCGCTTCAAGGAGGAGTGTTGCCTGAGGGGCCTGCCGTTAAATGGCCAGCAAGTTACCCCGGATGCGGTGGTCAGGGATTTCCCGGACAGTCCGGAGGGCAAACTGGGAAGCACGCGCTTTAAGGAACAATGTTGCCTGAAGGGCCTGTTGTTGAATGGCCAGCAGGTCACGCCAGAGGTGTTGGTCAAGGATTATGAGTGCGGTGGCTGGTTGCTCGAAAAAGCTATTTTTTATACTCAGCTGGCATTGAATGCACGAGTATTGAATGGCAACTATCTGAATAACCGGCAAGTATTGGAATCGTTTAAAGCAGTACCCGGGAATTATTCTTCAAGGCAAGCTGAATACCTGATGCAAAGGCTGGAAATACCTCAGTGGTATGATGAAACCAGCGAAGCCCAGCATACCATTCAAGAGGCCTGGCAAATCCTGAACAACGCAGTAGCCACGGATGAGCAACGCCGACTGCAATGTATATTGAAATTCATGGCCATGCAGAATGAATTGACCATTGATCATCAGGAAGTATCAGCAGAACAGGTATTCCAATCCATCAAGACACTGAGGTGCTCATTTCAGAATTCACGCATACAATTCTTCTTCCTGGCACATTGTTATATCACGAGACAGTCTATTGATAGACGGAAAATCCATAAGGATCAGGTATTGGAGTACCTTCAGCGTTTTCCTGAAGAAAGCAAGCTGCACCACGCTTTATACTGCTGGTTTGAACAATGCCGCTGCGAAGTCAATGAAGTCAATATAGTGGATGAGTTACTGTTTAAACAGGCAATTCCTCTTGCCCCGGGGCGTGACAGTTCTTCCAGATACCAAGTCCCTGTCAGGGAAGGCCCACTCCCTGGTCAGGTCAGGGAATACCGGGATAAAACCGAAAATACGCCCACCACTCAGGCAGTGACCGCCTGTGCGGCCCAAACTCTGGAGCCAGTGTCAAAAATAGGCGAACCGGATTTGCCAGGCCATCAGGTTCAGCGGTTAAATGCGCTAACGCTGAGAGCGCTGCAGATTATTCAGGAAATCAATGATTCTTGCACCGCCCCACCCATTCTGATTACCGGTTCATACGCGCGTTATTTACAGAACCTCTGCTCATCGTTTAATGATATTGACATTATCTGCGCCACAGAAGCGGCTGCCAGAACACTCTTTCAGAAGCTTCAGGCGCTTAATACTGACAGTGATTGTGAAATACCCAAAAGCATCATTATCCGGGCAATCCCGGGATGTCAGATGATCAGACTGCCAAATACCTACAATATTCAGCTCAAGGATGGTGACCTGGGCAGGAAGGCAATGGGGCTTCAGGTTACTGTTGATGCCAGGATAACCCGGGAAAATGAAGCACCACTGGCCATTCACGTTCCCGGCGTTGAGAGTCCGGTACGGTATTTGTCGTTTACTGAAGAAACCAGGTTACTGAACGATACGCTGAAATATCTCGGTGATAACCTTGGCCCGCTGACAGAGCAATTGCAAACAGGGGCGGTCTTTAACGTACCCCGAACCATTCTTTTCAACACCCCCAAAAACACCGGGGAGCGTGTTTATGGCTTGCTTATGCGCTGCCTGCTGACCCTGAATAAAGCCAGGCAGTTTATCGCCCAGCACTCTCAGCAAACAGCCGGAAAACCGCAAAGCCGGACTCACCTGCTTCAGGAACAACGCCTTAGCGCACTCACAGAGAATCTGCACATGAAATTGGCTGGCCATGTCTGTCGTCATGATTTTGAGCACAGGGTTAAAGACTGGCTATCGACCACTCAGCCTGTTCATGATTACCAGGTCAACAGGAAGGAATTTATCAAAACACTGCTTGCTATGATGCACGCTTGATAAGTGTGGATAAACTCAAATCCGTCAGGAACCTATTAATCATTTTGAGGTCGATTAAGGTCGAAGCAGCGAGATTTTCAGCCCATGTACACAGGATTTAATTATGCAAGCCATCAGACCATCCTATTCCCACCCGGAGTCCGCCCAGCAAGCCGTTTCAAGTGCGATTCCCGATCTCTCCGGAAGTATATTTAACGGTAAAGAAATCTCAAATCACAGGTCTCATGGAGAGGCAGCCACTGCCCCGGATGAAGGCAGAAGTATTGAATATGCCTTCTGGGAAAAAAAACCATTAGAGGGACGTCAAATTACCTGTCCGGGCCAATCGCCGGATCCGTCAGAAACAGCCGGTCCCTATGTCACGAACAACCCGGTTCAACCGTTAAATGCGCTAGCCCTGAGAACACTGGATATTATTCAGGAAGTCAATGCTTCCTATAGCAAACCCCATATTCTGGTTACCGGTTCCTACGCGCGTTTTTTACAGAACCGCTGCCCATCATTCAATAATATTGACATGATCTGCACGACAAAAGACTCTGCCAACAAACTCTCAGTAAAACTGGGGGTATTTAACGAAGCACTTCACGCTGACAGGAGTAAATCAGGAACCCTCAAAAGCGTCAACAGCTGGTCAATCCCGGGATGTAAGGAGATTAAACTACCAAAAGGCTGCAATATTCTTCCCAGAGACGGTTCGGGTATGGAAGCCCATCAGCTGCTGGTCAATCTGGACGACAGAGTATCCTGTGAACATGCCGCACCATTTGCCATTCGCGTTCCTGGCGTTTCGAGGCCGGTGTGGTGTTTGCCGTTTGCTGAAGAAACAAGGTTACTGGGCGATACGCTGGAACACCTTGTTGATAACCTGGAGCTACTGACCGTTCAGTTGACTCAGGGGAAGGTGTTTGACATACCTCAAACCATGCTATTCAACTCCCCCCAAAACAACCAGGAGCGTATTTATGGCTTGCTTATGCGCTGTCTGCTCACCCTGGATAAAGCCAGGCAGTTTATTTCTCTGATCTCTGAATGGGAGCCTGACAACCGGCTTCAGGAAGAACAGCAACGCCTTCATGCACTGGCTGAGAATATGCAAAGTAAATTGAGCCGTCATATTTGCCGTAGTGATTTTGAGTGCAGGGTTTCCAACTGGCTAACGATCGTTCCGCATGTGACTGATTACCAGATGAGGAGGCGGGAATTTATCGAATCACTGCTTGCGATGATGCATCCTTGATAAGATGGGCCAGGAGGCTGTCCGGGAATAGACTCATTGAACATTTGATCGCTGCCAACCAACGCACCACTACAAAAAATAATGCCCCGACTGGCGGGGCTATAATCTCAGTACTCCCTCGTTGTTTTTATTATTTCCCCGGGGGGAGGCCGTCCGTGGCCTGTACATCCTTCCTGGAACTGGTACTGAGTGCTTCCTTTCTATTCAATTTACATGCCAACCATGGAGATACCCATAAACAACGGTGGCTGAATAACCAATATCAGACCTGCAAAATCTATATATTTGAGTAATTGTTACTGATGGGTGTCACAGAGAGAAACAGATTGTCAGCCAATGCTATCTTAAAAGCGTCAACATCAGGGGTTTACTGTAGAAACAGCTTTCTATGTCTCAGGTCAGGTTATGTCAAAAACGTTCCAGTGCTTGCAATTTGGTTCCTGCGAAATATGTGGCCTTGCTCAATTACCGGAGCAACTGGCTTGCCTTATGGTTCCCCTTGATCGGAAAAAAGTACGTTTTTTCACCCTCTTTTATTGCGCTGATAATCCCCAATGCCACCAAAAAGCCATTGATAAGCTGTCAGAAACAGAAGGACAGCGATATTCAGGAATCCGATGCCGCTGAGTCAAACCTAAAGGGTTAATGGGTCCCTTTATTCGTTTGATTGGAACCCAACGTCCTGGTATTGGTAATTTTATTGCTCCTATGGATTTCCCTTTGCGCCCTTTGCCGTTGTCGCTCTGCATAAGCAGGATCATGCTTGAGGCGGTAGCGCTCCCTTTCGCGTTCTGCTTTAATGCGACGCATTGAATCATGATACCTGTGCTTCCTTTGACCTGAAGTGGCTGAGCGTGCATATGCCGTTGACAGCCTCGACAAATCAGTCCTGCATACCGGGCAGGTAGTTCTATCTGATAATTGTTTTTGTTCGTTCAGTGCTTTTTTGAGGCAATCAACATGGAAGGTGTGTTTACATGTTGTGGTATCAACAGCCTTCACTTGCCTGTTGAAGGCCTCCAGACAAATGGGACAGATGTCTTCTTCCGGCCTGTTTGCCTGGGTTGCCTGAACCGTTTCAGGATTGATTCCAGCAAAAATCATTTTAATGTATCCCGCTTCGTTTACTTTTTTGATTGCAGCTTTGTATGTTAGTTCCCAATACTGATCTCAAATAACAGGACATGATAGAAACAGGCAGAGCGGCAAGATTACCCCCTCAGGCAAATGACCAAAAAACGATCAGACAGGCAGCTGATCATTTTGATAGAATAATCAGGACTCCCCTTTTTTCACTGGTTCAGCTGATAAAATGAAAGACACCCATAGTAAAGTTATCGGTTATATACTTTGGATTTTCGGTTTTCTTGGAGCACACCGTTTTTACTACGGCAAACCCGTAACAGGAACCATTTGGCTGTTCACCCTTGGCCTCTTTGGCATTGGTTGGCTGATCGATCTTTTCCTTATACCGGCAATGGATCGAGAAGCGGACCATCGTTTCCACAGTGGTCATTATGATTACTCCGTTACCTGGATCTTACTGACCTTCCTTGGTGTATTTGGCGTTCACCGTATGTATCTCGGGAAGTGGATTTCCGGAATTTTGTATCTGTTTACTTTTGGCTTTCTTGGCATTGGCGTGATTTACGACTTTTGGACGCTAAACGACCAGGTCTCTATAAAAAACAGTCAGGATAGTTTTGCATCAGAAAGCTGAAAGCCCGGTTAAGGGGTCGGCGTTCAATTCCGGATTTGATAAAACCATATGAAATCATATGGCCAGCTACTTATTCAGGATTTAAGACCCGATCCTCAGTTGAGTTCATTCTCATCATCACCGATGATTTATTGACATGGATCAATTTACTTTATTCGGTAAATACGTAATCTACACCCACCCAGTGAGTGCTTACCGAAGCCAATGATGATTATTTCGGTGCCTGGTAATAAGAACACCAAATACTCACTCTCTGCCTAAGAATAAATACCACCCCAATAATAATAAAAACCGCTTATTGCTGATGAATCAGCAGTTGTAGCCTTGCCTTGGGTAAGGTTTTTATTTTTTCCTACGGGCCTCGCTTTATGCGGGGTTTTTCTTTTGCCCAGTTATTCACTGGCGGCTGAATAATAACCAATCTGGTTTCAGTGCTTGTTTAGCGATGTTTCCCTGCCACTCCACAAGTGGAACCTAATAATCATTTTGAGGTCAAATGGCGGTATTTATCGTCGACGTGTGCAGGGTTTCACTCTGAAAGCAACAACATCAACCTACGCCCACCCAGAGTCTGCTGCCCGGGTTCCCGGACAACCCGGCTCAAGCAGAGTGCCTGACCGTCCCGAAAGTGCATTTAACGGTAAAAGAGTCTCAAATAACCGAAGAAGAACAGTCACCACCCGGGTTGATGCCAAACATGTTGAGGATGCCTTTTGGAAAAAAAGGCCATTACAAGGACGTCACATCACCCCAACAGGTGTGCTTATCGCCTATGGACATGATGCAACCTCTCTCAGAAGAGGCTTCTTCCTGCAAAAACTGTGCTTGCAACATATTCTGCTTGGCAATAGAAAAGTCACCCCCGACCAGGTCGTTCAAGAATTCAACCGACAGCCGGACCGAAAAAATAAGTGCAAATTAGCAAAAGCACGCTTCAAGGCGGAGTGTTGCCTGAGGGGCCTGCCATTGAATGGTCAACTGGTCACAACGGATGCTGTGGTTAAGGATTATAGGGCGGCAAACGCCAGACTTGAGCTGGCGCGCTTCAAAGCGGAATGCTGCCTGAGGGGCCTGTTGTTAAGTGGCCGGCAAGTCACGCCGGATGCAGTGGTTAAGGATTGTCAGGCAGCCAGGGCAATGCTGGAGCTGGCACGTTTCAGGGAACAATGTTGCCTGAATGGCTTGCCAATAAATGGCCATGAGGTCACTCCGGATGCAGTCTTCAAGGGTTTCCCGGATAGTCCGGACGGCAGACTGGCAATCGCGCGTTTCAAAGCAGAATGTTGCCTGAAGGGTTTGCGGTTGCATGGCCGACAGGTCACTCCGGACATGGTGGTTAAGGATTTTCAGGCAGCCGGGGCAATACACGAGCTGGCACGTTTCAAGGAACATTGTTGCCTGAGCGGCCTGCCAATAAATGGCCAGCAGGTCACTGGGGATGAGGTGATCAAGGATTACCAGGCAGCCAGAGTGACACTGGATCCGGCTCGCTTCAAAGCGGAATGCTGCCTGAGGAATCTACTGTTGAATGGCCAGCTGGTCACTCCGGATGAGGTGGCCAGGGATTATCAGGCAGCCAGGGCAAAACTGGAGCTGGCGCGCTTCAAGGCAGAATGTTCCCTGAGGGGACTGCCGTTGAATGGCCAGAAGGTCATGGCGGATGCAGTGGTCAAGAGTTTCCCGGACAGCCCGGCAGGTAAACTCGGAATAGCCCGCTTTACCGAACAATGTTGTCTCAGTGGCGTGGAATTGAATGGCCAGCAGGTCTCACCGGAGACGGTGGCCAGGAATTATCAGGCAACCAGGTCAACACTGGCGCTGGCACGCTTCAAGGCAGAATGTTCCCTGAGAGGCTGGGTGTTGAAAGGCCAGCTGGTCCCACCGGAGGCGGTAGTCAGGGATTTTCAGGCAGCCAGGGCAATACTGGAACTGGCACGCTTTAAGGAAACATGTTGCCTGAAGGGCCAGGCGATCAATGGCCAGCAGGTTACACCGGATGAGGTGGCTAACGATTACCAGTCAGTCAACGCAGCACTGGAGCTGGCGCGTTTCAGGGCAGAGTGTTACCTCAGGGGCCTGTCGTTGAATGGCCAGCAGGTCACAACGGAGGCGGTGATTACCGGTTATCCGGATAGCCCGGAAGGCAAACTGGGGATAATCCGCTTCAATGAGGAATGTTGCCTGAGGGGCCTGTCGTTGAATGGCCAGCAGGTCACACCGGAGGCGGTGGTCAAGGGTTATCAGGCAATCAAGGCAACACTGGAGCTGGCGCGCTTTAAGGCGGAATGTTGTCTCAGGGGGCTGCCGATAAATAATCAGCAGGTCTCACCGGATGTGGTGGTCAGGATTTATCAGGCAACCAGGGCAACACTGGAACTGGGGCGCTTCAAAGCGGATTGTTGCCTGAGGGGACTGCCGTTGAATGGTCAGCAGGTCACACCGGATGCGGTGGTTCATGCGTTTCCGGATAACCCAAAAGGTAAACTGGCGATTGCTCGCTTTATGGCGGACTGTTGCCTGAGAGGCCTGTTGCTGAATGGCCACCAGGTCTCAGCGGATTCAGTGGTCAGGGAGTTCCGGGGCATTCCGGAAGGCACACTGGGGATAGCCCGCTTCAAAGTGGAATGTTGCCTGAGGGGCCTGCTGTTGAATGACCTGCCGGTCACGCCGGATGCCGTGGTCAATGCGTTCCCGGATAGTCCGGAGGGCAAACTGGGTATAGCTCGTTTCAAAGCGGAGTGTTGCCTTAGGAGCCTGCGGTTGAATAGCCAGCAGGTCACACCGGATGCCGTGGTCAGTGCGTTCCCCAATGGTCCGGAGGGTAAACTGGGTATAGCTCGTTTCAAAGCGGAATGTTGCCTGAGGTACCTGCGGTTGAATGGCCGACAGGTCACGCCGGATTCTGTGGTCAGGGATTATGAACTCGGTGGCTGGTTACTCGAAAAGGCCATGTTTTATGCCCACCTGGCATTGGGCGCAAGAGTATTGAATGGCAATTATCTCGATAGCCGGAAAGTACTGGAAGCGTTTGATGAAGCAACCGGGAATCACTCTTCAAGGCAAACCAGATATCTGATTCAACAGCTGAAACAGGCCAGGCAGTATGATGAAACGGGAGAAGCCCAGGATATCATTCATAAGGCCTCGCAAATCCTGGACAACGTATCGGTCAAGGACGATGAGCAACATCGACTGCAATGTATATTGAAATTCACGGCCATGCAGCACGGGCTGTCAGTTAACCATCGGAAAGTGTCAGCGGAACAGGTATTGCGATCAATCAACATACTGAGAAGCTCATTTCAGAATTCACGAATCCATTTCTTCTTTTTGACATACTGCCATATCAATAAACAGTCTATTGCTGGACAAGAAGTCCATAAAAATCAGGTACTAGAGTCCCTTAAAAATTTTCCTGAAGGTAGCAAGCTTCGCCATGCTTTAGGCTGCTGGTTTGAACAGTGCAGCTCCGAAGCCAATATCATTGATAAATTACTGTTTCACCGGCCAAATACCCCCGGTCATGGGCATCACCTCCCCGACGTGATCCCCGAGACAGGGAGCGCTGGCCGCAGCACAAAACCGGTAGTCCGGTCCGTTGCCAACCATCCTGTCAAGGAAGCGCTATTGCTTTGTCAGGCCAGGGAATATACGCGGGAAACAGAAAATACCGCCTTCACACAGGCCGTTGCCGCCAGAGCAGCCCAAATCCTGAAGCCATCGCCAGAAACGGGTTTTCTGCAGAATCAGGTTCCGTGGTTAAATGCCCTTACGCTGAAAACACTGGAGATTATTCAGGAAATTAATGGTTTATTTCCCAGTCCCCCTATTCTGATTAACGGTTCATTCTCGCGTTTTTTACAAAACCTCTGCTCATTCTTTAATGATATTGACATTATCTGCACCACAGAAAAGCATGCCAGAATACTCTTTGCCAGGCTGCAGGCACTGAACACCGCCGAGGATTCGGAAATCCCCAAAAGTATCATCATCTGGCCAATCGAGGGATGTCACAGAATTCAACTGCCAAAAGCCTACAATATTCACCTCAAAGACGGTGACCTGGGTATGAAAGCAATGGAGCTTCAGGTCAGTATTGACGCCAGGGTAGCCCATGGCAATGCAGCACCATTGGCCATTCACGTCCCCGGTGTTGGGAAGCCAGTATGGTGTTTGTCGTTTACCGAAGAAACCAGGTTAATGAACGATACGCTGAAATACTTCGCTGATAACCTTGACCCACTAACCGATCAATTGAAAAAAGGCAGGGTATTTCACATACCAAGAACCATTCTGTTTAATGTGCCTCAAAACCTCGATGAGTGTATTTATGGCTTGTTTATGCGCTCCCTGCTTACCCTGAATAAAGCCAGAAAGTTTATCGCTCTGTACGCCCAGGGAAAAACCGGAAAACCTGGCCAGCATCAGAAAGAAAATCAATGCCTTTATGAACTGGCGGCAAGCCTTCAAATGAAATTGCGACGCCACAGTTACCATCATGGTTTTGTGCACAGAGTAAACGGCTGGTTATCGAGCACTCAGCCTGTGAATGATTACCAACTCAAAAGGAAGGACTTTATCAAAACACTGCTTGCGATGGTGCGTCCTGAATAACAGCAATTGCAGTTAAGGCATTGTCCTTTTATTTTTTTACCACAGAGGCTCAGAGTGCAGGAGGAAGAAAGGCTTTTTCTCTGTGCCCTCTGCGTCTGTGTGGTGAACATGTTTGGCAGTTTTGGTTGATTGCTTATACGGGTCATTTTGATAGACCGAGGTTTTCGAGAGTACGCATACAGATCTTTTGAAATGCCGGTTTTTTTAAGGATTACCTTCAGGGGGGTATATAGAAGAAGAGGACTGCCAGTGGCAAATGTCTTACACGGTGTATAGTGATTTCCTGACTGCAAACCATACATAAAAGCCGCACTATGGAAACCGTCAGCTGTGACAGGAAGTCAAAACCGTCAGGAAGGCGGAGGGCTGACCAATCAGGGACGTGCCACGACAGGGAGCCAATGGACAGGATGTCCGGATTTTTCAGGATGATGGCTGGGCAGGGACTTTAATCAGGCAGGATGCCTAACCAATTGGACATAAGCCCACAGGAAATAGAACAGATCCTCTAAGGATCTGTTTTTGTTGGTGGCAGACATTCAACAATGGCTCTGATCAACTGACTGTACTATCTCCGTTCATCCTGAGCAGAGTCGAAGGGTGCCTGGCACGATCTATCACAGGCCGGAGTTTGCGCCTTTAGGCCCTATGGGTCCTTCGACAGGCTCAGGACGAACGGAGTGCAGAGGCTTATGATAACGACAACCCGTCAAACTCATTGAAAACATGTAATAGCCTTCTTTCTATCTTACCCGCAACTTTTAGGCTACACAGTCTGCTTACCAATCTGGAGCACTGTCTTCAGATGTCTCCCATGGGCAAACTCCGTGGTTTTGAAGATCAGTCTGGATCTGCTTTCTTGATACAACGTTACCACCCTGGCGAACTTGTCTATTTGATAATGGTCTAAATAAAATTTTGTTAAGTAAATAAAGGTATAAATGTGGATTCTATTCCTGATCGTGATGTTGCAGGATTTATGGCGACAGGCATGAGCTTATCTCACCCGGACAATCAAGCTATACCATGCAGGATCCCCTCTGGAGTCCTGATTAAAGAAGTAAAAGTGACCACAACAGCCAGAGGCCCAGCATGCTCAATTCCCGCTAAGTCCCTGGCTGAATTCAGAGCTGCCCGGGCAGGAGCAGTAGACCCAATACCCTTACCGCAGTGGCAATCGACCTTTAACAAGCTTCAATCGTTGCCTGCAAAGATGGATGGGAGGTGGACTGAGAGTGATGTTGCACAGTTTGTGAAAAAGCTTGATGACTTTAATTCAAACGTTGCAGCTGACCTGCAAAAAGCCCTTGAAAATGATGCATTAACCAAAGCTGGCTGGTTCAGCAGGGCCTGGACAGACAGGTATCTCACATCAAGAGTACCGCTTTGCGTTTATGTCAGCTTTGCCTTGACATTAAATCTACCAACTGTTGGAACCGGGGATGCTTCAGAGGCGCTCCATGCTTTTTACCCGGTTTCCGGGGCTGTTCTTGGTGCCTATGAGCACCTGCAAGTGAGCCAGGAAAAAAAGCTGGCGGTTGAACATGAGAAAGGCCATGCACTTTGCGGGAGTCAACCAGAGAAGTTGTTCAGTCACCGCAAAGCCTGCCAGGGTAAGGACCAGCTGATTCCATGCCTTCAGGGAAAAAGGCAGCACATCATTGTACTGTCAAAGGGGCAACTTCATCGAGTGCAAATAGCCGATGAGTCAGGCAGGAAAATCAGCCTGCATGACCTTGCAGCAACGCTGGACACCATTAATCTTACGCCAAAGCGGGAAGACACGTTTGATTTAACGCCAATGACATCAGGCGATCGAAATGAATGCGCTGAACTTCAAAAGGATTTTGTTGAGTCCAGCAGTATCAATCGCGCAGTGTGGCAACAGGTTGAAGAGGCATTTTGCTGCGTTTGTCTGGATGATCCTGACGGGCAGGAAGATAGTGGCAAACAGTTATTGGCAGGTAATGGCAGTAACCGGTGTTTTGATAAGTCACTGCAATTGATTGCCATGGCCAATGGCGAGGTTGGTGTAACCATCGAGCATACGCCAGCCGATGCTGGTGCCTGGCTCCCTCTATTCAATCGGGTAATACAGCTATTGAACAATGGCAAGCCCATGAATGGAGAGCTTCTGCCTAACGTCAAACGGCTGGTTCCTGAAGTCAATGACCACATTAAGTCAAAGCTGGCAAGTGCATCGGCTTGCTTTAAAGACCTGCTGGCTCAGGTTGAATTGAAAGAGATCACTGTTCAAAACATCACTCAAGCTGCATTGAAAGAGCAGGCGATCAGCCCGGATGCTTTTTTTCAGCTGGTGTTTCAGCTGGCAGCCTGTCATGCCGGCTATAAGGCCCCCCCGACTTATGAATCGGTGTCAATGCGGCACTTTAAGTATGGTCGTACCGAAGATTTGCGCAGTTTCTCGCCGGAAGTCATGAAATTCCTGACGGCGCTCGGTAATACCGACTCCTCCCGGGCGGTAAAGGCTCAATTGTTAAGAAAAGCCCTCAACGCACACAGGCAGAAAATTAAAGACTGTAAGGCGGGAGAAGGGATCTGTCGCCACCTGTTTGCACTGGAAAAAAAATGGGAAACCCTTCACCCGGATCAAACGGCGAATAAACCCGGGATGTTTATTGACCCCATTTATCAGGATTTGGTCAAAAGGAGTACGTTATCCACATCCTGTGTTGCCAACAACAGTGTCAGCCGCTTTGTCTTTGGGCCTGTCGACAATGACGGACTGGGTATTGCCTACTACCCCACAGAGAGTGACCTGCGAGTGACCGTAAGCTGGCACAAAGATAATCGTGAAAAAGCCCTGGCGTTTGTTGCCGGACTGGAGGCATCAGTAAACCAGCTGCTTGGGATGCTTAACATTGCCAGAGGCCAGGAGCCTGTCATCGTTCGCCATTCCCGGGTTTTAGATTGGAGCAATCATGGAACACAACAACAAGTTGAACGGAAGTTCCCTGAATGAGAACTTTTTGACCTGCCAATTGTCCTAGCTAAAAAAACAGCTGGCATTAATTGCTGGCGGATGATGGCAAGAGATCACAAGGAAAAAAAATGCAGCCAACAGGGGTAACAGTACCGATCTATCCTCCAAATCCGGGAGGCACCGATAAAACCACACCTGAAAAGGAAAAGCTGACTAAAGGGACACCCATTAGCCAGAGCATGGCATTACGCCCTACGGAAAACACAGTGCCGTCCGAAAGCTTATTCACCACAAGAACGGTAAAGCTGAACGAGGCTTGCCCCATTCCCGGTTACCCATACGGCAGATCCGATCATAAACCAGCACTTTTGGAATCCTGTAATAAACTGCAGATGCGGCAGATAAAGCCGGAGGAGATGGAATCGCAAGTCTGTTCCAATGGGGCTTTACGGCGTCAGTGGAACCATCTGGATAATTCCTCCGGGCAAGCCTTGATAAATCTGATAAACCAGGGGGATACAGAAAAAGCAAAAGAATATATCACCAACAACCCCCTTTCTTTAGCCGCCAGGGATGAAGAAGGTAACACCGCCCTGCATCTGGCGGCGCTACACGGGTCAGCTATAAAAAATGATAATGATGAAATTCTTCAATGTCTTCTTGAGCAACCGTTGATCATAAACCGACTGACAAAAATGGAATATGCCTCTGAATTTGTGACTAATGAAAATGGTACCTGTGCAAAACTGATCAGAGATGCCCGGGAGAAAGTGAAGTTACCTTTTTGCCCGGTGCAAAACTTCGACAAAACCCTCTTCCAACAGACCTGGCAGCGTGAAAAAGATAAAGTTGTCAGTAAAAAATCCATTTTGCCACAGGTTAAGGCCTTATTAAGCGGATTGCAGAAAATAGGGGTTTATGTACGTTGCAACATTCAGGAGAATACCGATGAAAAAGGCCAATTCTGGGAAATGGGTGATGCCACAGCATCGGTCGGACTGATCAAAACCCTGGTTGCTTTGGGCGTAAAAACCATCCATGTGCAACTGTCACCACCGGATGACAGTGATTTGGCTACACGACAAAAATTTAATCGAGAAGAACAGGTAAGATACATAAAGAAACAGCGTGTAGCGTTATCCAAGCTGGCTTACTTACTGCCAGGAATAAAGCTCAAACCGGGCATTCAGGAAATTTATATAGAAGACACCAAAGTTATCATTTCCAGCTGTAACTTCCGAAGAGAGAATAAAATCAATGCAGCCGTTACCCTTTCATTTCTCAGCCCCAGAAGAATGTATCAACACTTGGGGTTTGCACAAGAATCGTATATTAATTTAACACCCTATCGTTTTAACTCTAAATTTGACACGATGTATCTGGATACCCGCACATCGGTGACGGCCATGCCTGATTGTAATATCATCCCTTTGCATCTACCGGCAAACGCCATTATCCCCGATGATGACCGGCAACCACAGGCAGCTGAAAGATCCACCGAATCCGTCAACAGCCATACCGCAACATTAATCTCTGCTATTAACCAACTTTGTGATTTATCCGATAACGGGAAAATACAAACCGCTGTCGTTTACGGCTTGCATCATTACGCTTTGCGCAAGTCTAAAAAAACGATATTAACCAATTGGCTTAGCGCTATTAAAACAACTCTTGACCAGGTAACGGATGCTCCCCCAGTGGTGGTGACCACCACGGTCAGCGCTTTTCGTGATGAAGATCGTAAAAATGGCAAGAGATCGTTATACGAAATCGCGAGAACCACAGGCTTCACACTGATTGACTTTCGGAACCCAAAAGACCGGGCTTCTTTGATGGCCGCAGGGATGGCAGAAGGGATGACCGGGGAGATAACCGCAGGCGAGGGCCAGCGGTTTCTGTGTCTTATGCCCAGCTTGCCAAGGCAAAGTTTCAATAAACTGGTGCAATGCTCGTGGTTCCCGGTGTTATGTGAAGGTGCCAATCTGACCACTACCCTGTTACAAAATGGCCAACCCCACCTTTCTCTCCTGCCCAATGGAACAACGCCAGTGGCCCAGGATATGGGTGGGCCGCTGGAGGCTTTAAAGGCCCTGGCCTTCTCGTACAAACTGCGCATGGAAAAGTCAGGTGTGGATATTGAAGCCCTTAAAATATTGTCAAACCTGGTTCGGGAAAGCCGCTATACAGAGGCACTCTCGTTTATTAACAGGATAAAGACATTGGATTTTGAAAGCGGGGCAATGGATTTTGTCTGGGCTGATCCTCAGCCATCACCTCTGAAATTGAGGTCAGTCACCATTATGAGCCTGCTACAGAAAGGAAAAAAATTGGGCAGTATTGAAAAAAAGGCGTTGCTCTGCGCACTTAATCCTTCCGATATAGCCTGGGCCAATTATATCAACAGCTGCATGGACAATGATTCAATCACTACCCAACACTTCAGGCTGCAGCAAATGCATGTTAATAAGTCTTTTAACAATAAGGTAGCGGCAGCGCTGCTGCAATTTGGGCGCCATAAAAAACTACTGACCTGAGAAAACGCCATCAGGAGATAAACAACAATGCAGCCGACAGGCAGGATAACGCCAATATCCGCCAACCCTGAAAACCCGGGCGGTATTGATAAAACCGTCACACCTGAAAAGCATAAACCCGGAACAGACACAACCATAGAGGTACCCATTGGCCAGCACATGGCAATAAGGCCTTCGGAAAACGCAATGCCGTCCGGAAGCTTATGCGCCACAAGAACGGTAAAACTGAACCAGCCCCGCTCCATTCTTGGTCACCCCTGCCCCGGTTCCTGTCATAAAAACGCATTTTTGCAACTACCAAATAAACTGCTAATGCAAAACATGATGACGGAGGAAGCAGGATTGCCATTTTTATCGAAAGTGGCTTCATGTTATCAACGCAACCATCAAGATAATTCATCCAGGCAAGACCTGATAAACCTGATAAAACAGGGGAATACAGAAAAAGTAAAAGAATACATGACCGATAACCCTCATTATTCAGCCACTGAAGATGCAGATGGCAACTCAGTCCTGCATCTGGCGGTGTTACACGGCCATGAGGAATTATGTCGGCTGTTGGTTAATAGAACCCCGCGCCTGTTGCAGGCAACAAATAACAACAGTGAACGGCCTCTGCATATTGCAGCCCGAGAAAAACAAAACAAATGTCTGAAATTTTTACTGGATAACTTCCCCAATCCCTCATCACTGAAAAATGAATTGCTGGCCACTGATAAATCAAGAATGACACCGGTTCAGCTGGCAGCCCTGTGCGGAAATACAGCCGGTTTAATGGCCATGCTTGATTATAAAGCGGCCAGGAATATGTTGTCCTGGCCTGATTCCCCTATTTGGCTGGCAATAAAAAATGGGCATACAGAGTGCCTGTCAGCTATTTTCAGCAGTACAAAAACCGCTGGTGTCTTATTCAGAGCCTCTTACTTTCACTGCGCCGTCACTTATGGCCAGTTGGATTGTTTGAAATTACTCGTACAAAACCATCCAGATTCTTTCACCATCAGGAGTCCTTATTTAAACGACCTGGTTTCTTTAATCGGGTTAGCTGTATTAACTGGCCATGATGACATTCTTCAATATCTTCTTGAGCAACCGTTGTTCATCAATCGACTGACAAAAATGGAATACGCCTCTGAATTCCTGAGTAATAAAAATACTACCTGTGCAAAACTGATCCGGGATGCCCGGGAGAAAGTAAAGGTACCATTTTGCCCGGTGAAGCATTTCGATAAAAAACTATACCAACAGGCCCTTCAGCGGGAAAGGCATAACATTGCCAAAAAAAATACCCTGGCAGAAAAGCAAGCCTCGCGAATGCACCTGCATTCATTACCTGATCAGCCAGAGAATTATTTTTCCGGGGGCATATCGTCCACCGACTATCTGTCACAGGTAAAAGCCTTGCTCAGCGGATTGCAGGACATAGGCGTTTATGTACGTTGCCCCGTGGAAGAACATGCAGATCAACAAGGTCAATTCTGGGCTATGGGTGATGCCACGGCATCGGTCGGACTGATAAAAACCCTGGTTGCCCTGGGTGCCAAAACGATCCATGCACAGCTGTTACCCCCGGATGACAGCAGTTTCAAGACACGACAAAAATATAATCGTGAAGAACAGGTAAGCTACATAAAGAGACAGCGTATCGCGTTATCCAAGCTGGCCTACTTACTGCCAGGAATAAAGATTAAACCGGGTACCCAGGAAATTTATATAAACACTACCAGGGTTATCATTTCCACCTGTCACCTGCGGAGTGAGAATAAAATCAATGCTGCTGTCACCCTCTCGTTTTTCGGAGCCGCAGTTGTATACCGGCAATTAGGACATGTAGGGGAGTCCTGTATTAATCTGAAACCCTATCGTTTTCACTCTGAATATGAATCGATGTATCTGGATACCGACACCTCGGTTAAAAAGAATAACCAACACAACAGCCCCACCTTATGGTCACTGGTTTACTATTTTTTCGTGTCCATTTTCACCGATATCACAACCTCCGTTAACGACAGCGGCTCAATGCCTGATTGTAATATCGTCCCTTTGCATCTACCGACAAACTCCATTATCCCCGGTGATGACCTGCTATTACCGAAAACGGAAATATCGGCCAAATCCGTCGATGGCGATCAAGCAACATTAATCACTGCAATTAACCAACTGTGTGATTTAGCCACTCAGGGGAAAATACAAATCACTGTCGTTTATGGTCTGCATCATGGCGATCTGCGCCATTATAAAACAACGATATTAACCAATTGGCTTCGCGCCATTAAAATAACTCAGGGGCAGGTAACGGATGCGCTCCCGGTGGTGGTGACCACCACGGTCAGTGCTTTCAATGATGAAGCTGGGGATGATAATGGCAAGGGTGCGTTATACAAAATCGCCAGAACCACAGGCTTCACACTGATTGACTTTCGGGACCAACAAGACCGGGCTTCCTTGATGGCTGCAGTGATGGCCCCGGCGATGGCCACAGGCAAAAGCCAATGGTTACTGTGTCTTATGCCCAGTTTGCCAAGGCACAGTTTCAACAAACTGGTGCAAAGCTCCCGGCTCCCGGTGTTAAGTGAAGGCGCCAACCTGACCACGACCCTGTTACAAAATGGCCAACCCCACCTTTCTGTCCTTCCCTGTGGACATACGCCAGTGGCCCAGGACATGGGAGTGCCACTGGAAGCTTTAAAGGCCCTGGCCTTTTCCTGCAAGCTGCGCATGGAAAGGAAAGGAGCCGGTATGGAAGTCCTGAAAAAATTGTCAGACTTTGTCAGGGAAGGCCACTATGCAGAAGCACTCACTTATATTGACAAAATAAAGACTAAAGACTTTGAAAATGGGCCATTGGAATTTGTCTGGGACGTCCCTCAACCCTCACCTCTGCAATTGAGGCCAGTCACCATTATGAGCCTGTTACAGAAAGGCGAAAAACTGGGCAGTATTGAAAAAAAGGCGCTGCTCGCCGCACTTGACCCTTCCGATGACGCCCTGGCCGATTACATCAACAGCTGCCTGGACAAGAGCTCAATCACAACCCATCACTTCAGGTTGCAGCAAATGCATGTTAATCATCCTTTCAATAATAAGGTGGTGGCAGCCCTGTATAAATTTGGACGCTATAAAAAACTGCTGGCGTGAGAAAATTTCACCGAAAGAATGGATTAGACATGAACCGGCGGCATTCTCATCTGGCAACAGTTTCCGGGTTCCCCTGGACGCAAAATAGTAACTTCGGAAAGGCTGGATACAAAATCAAGATCAGAGTGCATACAGAAGTTGACAAACACACCCGGCATAAATATTATTCACCCCGTTCCTTGCCGGTATAGCTCAGTTGGTAGAGCAACTGACTTGTAATCAGTGGGTCCCGAGTTCGACTCTTGGTGCCGGCACCATACACAGCAA
>NZ_JAHHPP010000112.1 GCF_024606265.1 Endozoicomonas sp. SESOKO1 | reverse complement strand
CAAGTGGTTCCAGCTTTTCGGGAAGCGGGCGGCGGGTAGCGTCTGAGAAATGTCGAAGTTATTTCAGGACAACTCCTAAACAGTGCGAGATTGCGCCTCGGCATTGTTCAATTCGGCCTGTTGGTTTTCTTTATGTATTTCCATCGGCTCATGGCAATCAGCACTCCCCGGTGCTAAACGGATACGCGTCAGGAACTCCCCGGCAGTCAAACGCACTTCTTCCACTGTTGGCAAGCTGTCGTCTGGCTGCCCGGAGATTCCATCTACTGAGTTGCCCGGACGTAGCAGGGCTTTCAAGTTGTCCAACTTTTGCCGGTCGTCATTGTCCTGATCATTTAACGTCTCCCAAAAAACACTCAGGGTATCGCCAAAATACCTCGCCATGCTATTGGCTATGTACTTTTCCCTGTCGACCATTGCGATGGGGCAAAAGTTTTTAGCTCTTGGAATGATATAAAAGTACCTGGCGTCAACTAAGGGTTCTGGCACACGGAAAGTAACGGCATATGCGTTTTCCCAGTGATGATGGCTTTTGGAATTTCTATTTTCATAGGGTCTGGAAATCTTAAATATGCCGTACAAACCCTCACTATCAGAATAATATCTATTAAGAAAGTCGTTTATCTTGATACTTTCCACAAAGAAAAAGTACTTATTCACCGGATTTAGAGCTGGCGTCGCTCTTGCCCTAACAGTCCGTTGAATCGCATTGGCTGCCTCATCAGCAAGCCCTTCCTGGTATAGTTTGTCTCTGACCCGTCTGGCGAAACGCGCCTTTACACCTTCTTCTGCATACCCACGCTCGGTACAAAACACCTTGCATTTTTTGCTTTCCTTTAATTCATGATTGAGCTGCACCCGAATTCGATCCCATAGTTGTACTCCTGAAGGCATTAAACAACGACGATCCGGTGTTGGTGTGGTTTCCCTGCCCACAGCACCTTCTGGATCCGCTCCGGGCATCCGGGCAATTACATCAGCCGCTGGTAATTGATGGATGTCTCTTGCCCCATGCCGGGGGCTTGATCCGGAGTGCTCTTCAAGGTGGTTTGCACCATCGGTATGGGAAAAAGTAGCCAGCGGCACTGACGATATGTTCATCTCGTTACTATCCTCATACTTTAATTCATGAATAGGGTTAGCTACGTATAGCTTATCGGTACTCTGAATGCGTCCCCGGCAGTGAAAACCGGGTGGATGCAAAAATTAAAACGAACGTTTTTCTAAAAAAAATGTCCAATCTTTAAACCGTCAGATTTCATTAATCATCATCCAAAACGAATAGTCCGGTTTTATCCAATAAAAATCATAGGGTTATTTTTTTCAGAAGGAGCTGAAAGGACATGGACGCAATACCAGGCAGACCCATTTCAGGTTTATTTTCAGCCCCGCTCCCCAGTGCAATGGCCCTGCCAGAAGGATTGGAGAACACCGGGGATAAATACATTGAAGAACGGCGGGCAGGCAAACCCCTGAATCATCGGGCGCTCAAGGTCGTCTACGCAGGCATGGGCCCTATTGCCCTTCAGAATGCATTGCAATTGAAGGCAAGGCAGCCTGATACCGATATAGTCATGTTTGAAAAGAGAGCAGAATATACGCGGAATCACACGGTCAACATTGATGATCAATGCTTCAGGTCCCTGAAATGTTATGACCATCCCATTTTAAAACAGGGAATGGCGCAGCTCAGGCATAAAATCCGGAGCCAGCATGGCCATATCAGTTGCAAAGAGTTTGAAACGGATCTGAAATTAATTGCCCAGAAAATGGGCATAACCATGCATGCTGGCAGTGATTACGAGGTTGTTGCCATCGGTGATGGTAAAGTAACGTTCAAATCCGGAGAAGCCCTGTTTGATGCCCTTGTCTGTGCCGATGGCGCACATTCAAAAAGCAGAAAAGCGTTACTGACAATGGCCGATAATCCCGACTACCGGGGAGAAGATGTGGTGTTCTCCGAACTGTCTTCAACCGATGAAGACAGTGAGTTTACCGCGAAAAAAGACCTTCAATATCGAGTCAGGGTAAAATACCAGGTCCAGGGTCCAACGAAGAAGCTGGCCAGTGGCTGGCTAAATGTTTTCCGCTATGCCTATGTAACCTTTAAAGCCATGTTATCACCGGTTGAAGAGCGCATTCGCCAACTGAATGAAAATACCAATGAAGTCACCATCGACTTTTTTATTTCAAAAAAAGAGTTTGACAGTCTGTCTGGCTATAACTTCAGTAATACCGGAAAACTGTCTGACAGTATGGTGAGTGATCGCCTGAAAGAAAAAATAAAAAACTGGCAGGCGTTAAAGTATAAATACTGCCAGGAATCCATTATTTCTGGTACTGAAGAATTAACCCCTTATACCCTGTCTATTTTTCATGCCCGAAAAGTTCACCATGTAACGCCATCAGGAAAGCTCATCTGCATCGCCGGGGATGCCGCCACATCGCTCCCCTATTACCGCTCGTTAAATAACTTTCTGGTGGTTGGGGCAAAACTTGGCAGAGCGCTGGGATCTTCAACCAGGGCAGATCTTGCCAAAACAGGAAAAGCCTATGAGCAATACGCCCGCCGAAGGGCCCATTGGGAAGGCTTTAAAGCCAAACTCAAAAACTTCGTGATCAACGTAATGAAGTTCTATTTATGGGTAGTCAACAAAGTACTCTGGCAAATCAATGCCCGGGACTCCCAAAAGGTTAGGGAGCAGAAAAAGCACATATCTGAACGAAAAGCTGACTGGCATCATCCCGCTGCAGCGTTAATGGGTGGATAGCCGAGATGTATGCCTTTCAGTGATTATTCGTATCATTCTGTCGTTTATTCCCAGGCTGCCGGTTCACGTTTCACCGTCAGGCATCAGCCTGCCTCAAAGAAACCAGTTCC
>NZ_JAHHPP010000111.1 GCF_024606265.1 Endozoicomonas sp. SESOKO1 | reverse complement strand
GTTTTTAATTAATTAGCTGATTCGAAAACCGGGTAGTTATATTCAATGCTGTCCGACAAACACATAATAAGCCCTTGGCAAAAACCGACCAGCAATAAAAGTGCTATCTTTGATCTCAATTTTCTTATAGCATCCAGGTCGTTTAGACTTCGCTGAGCAACCAGGTGCGGAATACTTCGACATTTTGATGTTTAACCTGAGAGTTGGGGTAAACGAGATAAAAAGCTTCATCGGTTGGAACTTTAGTTTTAAACGGGGTAACCAGCTTACCGGAATTGATAAGATCCTGTACCAGGCTGGTGCGACCAAGCGCAATGCCTTCACCCAATACCGCCAATTCCAATGCCGACACTAACGTATCCATATGAAAGCCCTGGCGGATATTCATATCTTTGAAATTGGCTTTACTGAGCCAGTGTCCCCAACCTTCTTCATAGCCCATCACATGCAGCAACATATGCTCAGATAGATCAAAGGAATCTTCATCAATCGGATGTTTGGCTAAATAGTCGGGACTGCAAACAGGAAAGAGTTCATCCCAGGTTAACCGATCACTGTTCATCCCCTGCCAATGACCCTTGCCGTAACGAATCTCCAAATCGCTATCCAGGCTATTTTCCCGCTCAACTTCATTCACCCAGATATTGCTGGTCAGGCGCAAATTAATCTCCGGGTGTTGTTTTCTGAAGTTTTTCAGCCTTGGTGCCAACCACTGAATGAAAAACACCATATTAACCTTGATGGTCAGCAGGCTTGTTCGACCATGGCCAAAGATTTCTTCAGTGGCAACAATCAGGCGTTCAACAGAATCGTGGACAGCGGGCAGGTAGGCAGCACCCGCATCGGTCAGCTCCAATCCTCTTGGTAATCGACGAAACAATAGACAACCCAACTGGCTCTCCAGTCCCTTGACCTGTTGACTCACGGCGGCCTGGGTAAGGTTTAACTCGTTAGCTGCATGAGTAAAACTCAAGTGCCGGGCAGAAGCTTCAAACGTCCTGATCCAGTTTAAGGGCGGCAATCGTTTTTTCATAAGAACACCGTATAAGTGCTTGACTATTTGAAAGCATATTGCAAACTGGCTTGTCAGAAAGAAGTCAACTATCTCACTAACGGCTAACTATCTAACCATCTAAACAAATGTATAATTCTGAAC
>NZ_JAHHPP010000110.1 GCF_024606265.1 Endozoicomonas sp. SESOKO1 | reverse complement strand
CGGTGGTGGCGTCTGCGGCAAGATAGATGCCGTAAGACCCGGTGCCAGAAACGGTAATATCTGCCCGGTTGTACAAATGGCCAGATGTCACGCCTTGATATGTGATGCCGTTACCGTTGGCGACCAGAATGTCCTTCGAATTGGTGTAATTTCCCGCTCCGGGTGTGATCGTAGAGCAAACCGTTCCTTCCGGACAAACTTCAGTGGCAATGGCTCCAGCAGAGAAAACTGTAGACCCCATGGCTACCGCAACAGCCAGCAAACTTTTCGTAAAGACAGCATTGGACGACATAATAATTTCCCAATCTTTTAAATGTGTTTAAACCGGTCCTTTGCGGAGCGTCAGAAAACGAAGTTCAGACCAAGGCGGAAGTACTGGCTGTGGCCATCGTCTTTTTTGGATTCCGGGGTGAATTTGCTGTGTTCGATGTAGTACTCACCGTTGACGCGAATGGCATCGGTGATCGGGTAGTTCATCTGCAGGGCATAACGGGTGGTTTTGCTTTCCTGGTCTGCTGCGCTTTCATACCATTTATCCTGGTGACCATACCCCACCGGTATACGAATGTAAGGTTGAATGCTCAGGCCATTGGCGAAGCGATGGTGGTAGTAACCGCGAATCTGGGTACTGCCTTTGCTGCCACCGGTCCCCCACATATCCCCCCTATCCTGAAGAACCCCGTTGTCATAAAAGGATACGGTCATATGGGCGAAGTTTGAGAGGTAATAACGAACGCCCTGCTCAATTTCCCAGCCATAACCATCGCTGCGAATGGTTTCCAGAGCCAGTTTGCCTGATATTATTTTTGATGACTCGCGGGTCTCTTTGGTCATACTGAAGGACCAGTCCCCCCATAAGCCCCAATTGCCCCCCAGGGCCAGGATATGGTTCAAATCAATACCGTATTGGTCATTGAGCAGACGACCGGCAGAAGCAGCATTGTAGAGTGTCTCGTCACGGCGTACTTTAACGCCAGTCTGTACCCAGCCATTGGCAAAACGGTAGCGGTAACTGGCTCCCAGATCGGTTCGGCTGTAGGTCTGGCCACTGTCGTGATTTCGCTTACGCACCCCCAGGTCAAAATACCAGTTGGAGCCGTCCGGATTCAGGGTTAAATCAATACGAGGCCCGGCATAGTTATAAGAGTCACCGCTGCCGTAGTCGCCTACCTCATAACTGGTGTTCAAACTGACTTTGGCTGCACTGGCACTGGAGGCCATAGTCATGGCAGTCAGTCCAGCGAGAACGCTGTAACCAATAGACTGAATTCCGGGTTTCATTTTCATGCTATTTTGAAGGCCTGTTATAAGTTGAAAATATTTCGCAGCCCATAATACTTACGAATCCTTTTTTTATGTTGATTTGTGTCAAGATGAGTAAAGGAATATGTTTAAAAAAAGAGCAGGTGGAAGGGTTTTGTTTTTATGTGCTTCTATATGAAAGCTTTTTTATTATTTATTTTGTGAGCTCACCGGTTATTGATGAGCTCTGGTTTCATTATCTTTCTTTTATTCAGTCAATGGTTTCTGCCAGGTTGATCAGCACATTGCGCAGCAGTGTCAGCCGGGGTTCGATGGAGTCCAGTACCAGAAACTCGTTACGGCTGTGCATGGCACCGCCAATAGGGCCCAGGCCATCAATCGTGGGCACGCCCAGCGAGCCTGTCAGGTTGGCATCGGAACCGCCACCGACGGCCTGCCAGGTGATGTTCAGGCCCATATCCTCACCGGTTTTTTCAATCAGGGCCATCAGCTTTTCACTGCCTTCATTCGGGGTAAAGGCCGGTTTGTGGGCTTCGCGGGTCAGCTTGATTTCAACGCCCTGCAGTGAAGGGGTTGCCACCATGTGCTGGATCTTCTGTTCCAGGCGGCCATAGTCATCGTTATCCCAGAAGCGGATATCCAGGACAGTGGACGCATAGTCAGGTACTACATTACCGGCAGAGCCACCCTTCACAACACCGAAGTTCAGGGTGGTACCCGTGTCAAAGTTGGTTTCCCGGTTCAGTGTGGTGATCCAGTGCGCCAGCTCGGTAATGGCAGAAATACCTTTTTCTGGCTCGTTACCGGCGTGAGCTGCCTTGCCTTTGAATTCGACCTGGTAAGATGCCATGCCTTTACGGGCTTTAACCAGTGAACCATCCGCACGGGCCGCTTCAGCCACCAGCACATAGCGGCTCTTGCTGGCGATGCTCTTGAGCCAGTCGCCGGAGTAGATTGAGCCGATCTCTTCATCCGGATTCATACAGACACAGATGCTCAGACGATCAGCGACGTCTTCTGGCAGCTGGCTGATGGCCCTGAACATATTCAGCTGGCCGGATTTCATATCAGCAACCCCCGGACCATAAGCCTTTTCACCGTCGTGGGTCAGGGACCATTCGGCCACCGTGCCTTCCGGGAAAACGGTATCCAGGTGGCCGATCAGCATGATGTCGTATGCTTCGGCTTCCGGCTTGTTGGTTGCCAGCAGGCCGGGGCCTACTTTCTCATCAAAGGTATGGCGGGTAACCTGCCAGCCGATACCCTGGTATTTTTCGGTCATGATATCAGCAACCTTGCTGACACCAGCGGGGGTCCAGGTACCGCAATCGACGTTAATCAGAGGCTTCAGTTCTTCCAGATATTGATCCAGATTGAAGTGTTGATCACTCATGATGGTTCACTTTTCCTGCTGTTGGGTTAGGCTGCTTACCGGAACAGATACAGCGGTGATGATTATCATGAATAGCCGCTGGCTTTTCTGGCAAAGCTCAATTTATGATCTTTGTACCAAATGCAGAGACGGTTGTACTGACGTTTAGGTAGAATTCCTGATCAGTAATTACCGTTTGTCAGCAACCTACGGAGAAGCAGTGAAGAGATGAAATTGTACGCAAGGCAGCATGGGCATGGGCAGGAGGCTGATGTGATCAGCCTGCATGGTCTGTTTGGCTCTCAGGAGAATCTGGGTATGATCAACCGCGGTCTTGCTGAATCATTTCGTGTTCATGGGCTGGATCTGCGAAATCATGGCCGCTCTCCCCATGATGAAGCCATGAACTATGTGGCCATGGCCGACGATGTTCTGGAATATATGGATGACAACCAGCTTGAGAACGTGCATTTGGTTGGCCATTCCATGGGCGGTAAGGTGGCGATGACGGTTGCCCTGAAGGCACCAGAGCGCGTTAACAGGTTGGCGGTGATCGATATTGCGCCGGTGACTTACTGGGAAAGGCGGCACGACAGTATTCTTGAGGGGTTATCGTTGATGCCGTTGAACAGGCTGAAAAGCCGCAGCGAAGCAGATGGTTTTCTGGAAGCCTATGAACCAGAGCAAGGTGTGCGTCAGTTCCTGCTGAAAAACCTCTATCGTGATGACCAGGGTAACTATCGCTGGCGGATGAACCTGCCGGCGATCATGACACATTACATGGAGATCCTTGCCGGGCAGCAGTCTGATATTGGTTTTGCCAATGACACCCTGTTTATAAAGGGAGGAGAATCGGACTATATGTTGCCGGAGCACCGAGAGCGGGTGCTTGCACTCTTTCCATCAGCCTCTGTAAGGGTGATACCGGGAGCAGGGCACTGGGTTCACGCCCAGAAACCGGAGTTGGTGACTCGTACACTGTTGCGCTTTCTTGGGTGAGTTATTGAGATCCGCCGGTGAGAGGCAACACTGGCGGCTCTTTGCCGTGAAAAATATTTTGCGTAACCATTTTT
>NZ_JAHHPP010000109.1 GCF_024606265.1 Endozoicomonas sp. SESOKO1 | reverse complement strand
GTGTATATACGTATTAATATGCATTAAAGTTTGTATAGATACACATCCCTCTTCAGTAAATACTACATATCCAAAAACCTGTGCGCTGAATACAATGCAGTAGCGCAATTACCCTTACTCCAGCTGTGGAAATCATCAAGGTGGTTGCGGTTTTATTATCCCTGCCCAATTCAGCAAGACTTGACAGGGAAGTCAGACTGGTATTCCGCCAACCCCATCGATTGCATGAATCCCGATCCATTGGCCGTGTTCATTTCGGCAGGGTGGTGCATTGATCGTAATAATTTGAACCTGTGTTGCGGCAAACACTTATAGCTGACGGGCGGTAGCGTTGTTTTCTGGAAAGTGATGAAGAAATCGTCACCAGTTTGCCTGAATCAGTGATCAGAAAGCATCGATAACATTTCATTGATGATTGCCCGCAGCACCTCTGCTAATAACTGCCCACTGAAAACTAATCTTCATGAAACTGTCAAAAGCTTTTAAGTCTTTAGCCCTGCTTGTTGGATCAATAGCATTGACCGGTTGTTTTATGGCTCCCGGTGCCGACCTGACACCCAATAATCAATCGGAACTCTACCACCTGGTTGATATTAATGAGGCTACGGTGTTGCCGGAACCGGTCACCCGGGTAAACATGGCCGATACCCTGGGGGGTGAAAGTGATGAGATGTACCAATACCGGGTGGGGCCTCACGATGTGTTGAACATCCGGGTCTGGAACCATCCGGAACTCTCCACCAGTATGGTGATTTCCGGTGCTCCTGCGGCAAACAGCAAAGAGGCTTCAGGCATTGACCGGGGGCAGGTGAACTCTGAAGGGGTCGAAGTCCAGGCCGACGGTTACTTCTTTTATCCATTTGCCGGGATGGTGCAGGCCTCGGGCAGAACGGTGGACGCTATACGCCGGGAGCTGACCGGCAAACTGGCCAAATTTGTCAAAGAGCCCCAGGTCAGTGTCCGGGTCCAGGAATTTAACTCCCAGAAGGCGCAGGTGCTGGGTGAGGTTGAAAACCCCGGCCCACTGCCCATTACCAGTAAACCGACCCGGGTGCTGACGGCATTTTCCCTGGCCGGTGGCCTGACCGAAGAAGCCGACAAATCGGAAGCCAAGCTGATCCGTGGTGGCAAGGCTCGCACTATCGACATGGCCAGCCTGTTTGATGGCGACCTGACCCAGAATGTCATTCTGCGCGATGGCGATGTGCTCAATATCGACAACAACCGCTTCCGTCAGATCGTCATTATGGGGGAAGTCAACAAAGTCGCGGCGATGCCTTACGACCAGCGGGGCATGAGTCTCAATAATGCCCTGGTGGCGGCCAGTGGCATCAGCCAGAACTACTCCAATGCCAAAGGGGTGTATATCCTCCGTAATGGCAAGGCTGGTGATAAAGCCACCATCTACCGGCTGGACATGACCAACGCCACGGCCCTGCTGCTGGCAGAACGGTTTCCGCTCAAGGCAAGGGATATTGTCTATGTCGACACCGCTGGCGTGGCGCGCTGGAACCGCGTAATCAACCAGATCCTGCCCAGCATGAGCTTTATCAGTGCGACGACTGCCTTTTAACGGTTAGTTTCGAAACAATCTTTCTGTTTTGTTAACCACAGAGGCGCAGAGGGCACGGAGAAGAGCT
>NZ_JAHHPP010000108.1 GCF_024606265.1 Endozoicomonas sp. SESOKO1 | reverse complement strand
AGGGGCTTTGATATTACCCGTGCTTGTGTGTCCGGAAAACTATAACCACTTCAGTCTGCAAAGTAATGTCATTACTTTGCTCTTGCTTGCATCCCGCAGTGATCTGACTGATAGTTCAAATCTGTTATTTTCGACCAGTAAATCCTCCCGCGAGAGGACAATAAAAGAGATGCTGTGAATGCTTGAAATATTAATATCTGCGACCAATGCCTTTTGTAAATATATGAAGGTTGATCTGGATCGTTTGCCCAGTCCGGATGGTAAGCGCATAGGCACTCAGCCCATTGCTTCTGGCGATAATGTCATTGCCTGGCAGGTGCATGCGATTAAGGGTTACCGGAATAGAGAAGGGTACACGGATGTTATTGCCGTAGAAGCCCGTAGTCGTTATGCCATTCTGTTTTCTAACCCGATGTTTTCTGATTTAGATGAGTTTGCTGAGCGGTTCACTAAACGCTGGGCCAGAGAGTGTATCCATATGGCCATAGAGAGTGGTGCTACAACAGAGGAGCAAGCTCAGACCATGTATGACCAGTTTATGGATAGGGAGAAGGGGATCCGGTTTGTCAGGAATACCGACCTCAGCGTCAACGGACATGTTGCGGATGCGGAGCAGTGGCTGAGCCAGTCCTATGAACATTATGGGGTGGATCAACTGGACGAGAGTGAAGAAATCGGGTTGGGAATGCACCGTATTAATTGCGTCCATAAAAAGGCTAAGGCGTATCCTGATGCAAAACAAATGGAGCGGTTTATTCCTATGTCACGGATGGTAGATGACTGGCTGTTCCGGTTTGCCAGAGGTCTGTCTGAGTGGGCGTATCCGCAAACGCCTGATGGGGATTTTCCGAATCCTTTTCCTGCGGTATTAGCTACTGTTATTGGACAGGAGGCACCATTGGTTGTGCCCGATAATGTGGTCAGCCTGGACGAAGTACGTAAGCGTAAGACGATGCAGAAGGCATAACAACCATGAGTGAATACCAGTATTACGAGTTGGTGGCCGTTGACCGGCAGTTGTCGAAAGAGGAGATGGGTTATCTCCGGGGGATTTCCAGCCGGGCACAGATATCGTCTACCCGGTTCTGTAACACCTATAACTACGGTGATTTAAAAGCCGACCCAAGGCAGTTACTGAGCAGGTTCTTTGATGCTTATGTTTATGTCTCCAATTTTGGCTGCAAAATTTTTGCGATTAAGGTGCCGCGAAATCTTCTGGATGAGTCGCTGCTGCTTCGGTATCTGGTGAATGATACCTGCAATTACACGGAAGTGGCCAGTCACTGGATTATTGAGTTTGCCTATGAAAATGAAGACGGCTACGACGACGACTGGGATGAAGGCGATGGCTGGATGGGCAGCCTGCTGAACGTTCGCAGCGAGCTGATGCACGGTGACTATCGTTCACTGTATCTGGCCTGGTTATCTCAATTGGATGAGCTGGAACCGGATGCGCTGTCCCCCGCCATTCCACCGGGACTTGATGATCTTTCTGCCAGCCAGAGTGCGTTGTGCGATTTCCTGAAACTGGATGCCCAACGGGTTGTTGCGTCGGCCAGGGTCAAACCGGAAGTAGACACAAATACCACTATTTAATGTTGTTCGCGTTTATATGCTGTGTATTTTGCTATTATGTAGACAGATATACACCATTTAAGTGATTAAAGCGTCTACATAAAGGAGTGGTAACGATGGATCAGGCCACGGCAATCCACCGGCTATCGGCTTTTGACCGGATGGGATATTCGGTTTTTACCACCAGGGATTTGGGCAAAATCTTCATTGAAGACTCCCCGCGAGCCTTTCAGGCTGGACTGGTTCGGTTGGTGAAGAATGGTATTCTTCGTCGGATGATGAAAGGGATTTATACGTTCACCCTCTCAAGCAACAAAAATGCAGATATGCTGGAGCGCATTGCCATAGCCTTGCGAAGGGGGGAGTACAACTACATCAGTTTGGAATCAGCGCTATCGGAGTATGGCGTTATTTCCCAGATTCCTGTCGATCGGCTGACCATTATGACCACAGGCCGGAAGGGAGCGTATAAAACTCCTTTTGGGGTTCTTGAATTTACCCACACTTGCCGTTCAGTCGCCGATATTCTGGACAGTGTCGTTGATCGTGACAGACCGTTAAAAATTGCTACGCCTGAGGCCGCATTGCGTGATCTTCGGCGTGTAGGGAGGAATATTCATCTGGTGAAGGAGGCACAGAGTTATGAAAATGACCACTGAGGATTTTTCACAGCTGGTTGAGAGGATTATGCAAAATAATCATCTCGCGCTCATGCGGCCAGTCGTTGAGAAAGAGCTGCTTCACTATGACATTCTGTTCTGTCTTGACCGGGAAGGCCTGTTGGATCATTTGGTGTTTCAGGGCGGTACGTCGCTTCGTCTTTGTCATGGCGGTAACCGGTTCAGTGAGGATCTGGATTTTGTTGGAGGGGTGGATTTTTCGTCAGCCTCTCTTGCCAACATAAAGACGTGTATTGAGGACTATATTGGGGCCAGATATGGATTGGAGGTATTGGTTAAAGAGCCTGCAACGCTCAGAAAAGAGCCTTGTTATGCACAAATGAATATTGATAAATGGCAAATTTCGGTAATAACCTCTCCGAAGCGTAAGGATAGTCCCCGGCAAAAAATCAAGATTGAAGTCGCTAATGTTCCGGCATATACCAAAGAAGCGTTGCCGCTGCGAGTGAATTACCCGTTTCTCCCCGATGGTTATGGAGACACCTTGGTATTCACTGAAACCCTTGATGAAGTACTGGCAGATAAGCTGATCGCCTTGCCTGCAACACAAAAATACATTCGCTATCGCGATATCTGGGATCTGCCCTGGCTTCAGCAACAGGGTGCTGAAGTGAATGTTGAGCTGGTGAAGAAGAAAGTGAACGACTACCGGCTTGATGACTTTGAGCAGCGGCTGGATCAGCTGGTTCGGAATATCCCTGACATAGTGTCCTGTGGTGGGCTTAAAACTGAAATGCGGCGATTTATACCTGCCGATGTTTATGAGCGCACTTTAGGTAAGGGGAAATTTGAAAGCTACTTGTCAGGGACGTTACAAAAACTGTTTAGCCGCTTAAAGGGAGAGCTTTATGGTGAAGGTGAGCTTCCTGAGTTCAGAATGTGATGATACTCGAATCTTCTTTTCCGGAGTAACGACAACGAATGAACAACAGTAACCCGCCAGCCAAACCAGCCATGGACTATGCCCAATTGCTGTAAGCCCTGAACCGTGCCAGCACCTTTGATCGATTCCGGCTGAATGCCATGATTGATCGTGAGTTGGAGTCGTCAGAACGTATTGGCCGGTTCAAGGCTGCGCTGACCATAGGACAGAAGCTGAGTTACTTTGACCGTAATAGTAATTCGCTGCGGGATTGTGAGGTGTTGCAGCTTAAGAAAAAACGGGCACTGGTGCTGGATTTACCGATGGTAAACGTTGGACGGTGCCCTACTATATGCTCAATCTCGAAGGCGCCGATGCCCGTGTTAATCATGAAACTCAACAAGGCCTGAGTCACCATGCCATTGCTGTGGGTGATCTGCTGGGTTTTAAAGATAAGCAAGGAGAGGAACATTTTGGCCATGTCCTCCGTCTGAATACCAAGTCGGTCACCCTGAAGGTTGAAGAGGAGGGGCAATGGCGGGTCGCTTATTCTCTGCTTTACCGGGTTCTGGATGGGCAGGGTGAACAGGAAGGGGAGCTGTTGATTGACGATGAGAGGGCTGATCAGCGCAGTGAGACTGTTCAGGGCTCATTACTTGAGTGAATAACTTCCAGCTTGAAGCCTGCCTGTTTTCAGCAGCTGGTGATTGATTAAACGGGTTAAACATACTGTATAGGAGTCAGTAATGAGTTCATCAAAAAATACTGAAATAGAGGAACGGATTTACAAGGACATTGTTGTGGATTGCTATGATGAGCTGGAGCGTAGCACCGGCTGGCATTGTTACCTGGATGACAGGCTGGCTTTTCCCTTTGAGGCAGAGTGCTGTCAGGAGTTAACGGTATCACCACTGAAAATGAAAGAGCGGGTGGTGGTTACCGGAATGGCGGATCAGGATTATTGCGAGGCCACCATGCAGGTTCAGATTAAGTGGCTGGATCGAACATTGGCAGTTCCGCTGGTGCAACTCGAAGCATGCAGCGATGACCTGGACGATGAGACGGTTGAGGCCATTGGTGACTGGCATTACTGGGTTGAGCAGGGATACCGTTTTTAAGTTCTCTTAAGTCTCAATCTGGTACTCAAGAGTCCCAGATAAGGACCTTGAAAAGTCAGGAAAAGATTCTGATATACCTATCGCTCAGGAACTCTGGCTACGGAAAAGGTATTGCCGAATTCTTCGGCCTTTCTCAAAACTCAGTACAAAAACAGCTGGTTAGAATGGAAGAGGATGGCGTTGTTGTCAGCCATTTAATTGGAAGGCTAAGAGAGTATCACCTAAACCCCAGGTATATTTTTCTGGAGACAATGAAAGCACTGGTGAAAGCTGCTATCCAATTATACCCGGAGGCAGTCATTCAGGATCTGGTGATGAACCGTAATAAACCCAGAAGTAAGGGGAAACCGGTAGCTCCAGCCAGACCATGAACTGGGAGCCATTTATAAAACTTTATATTCCCGGCCTTTCAGGAAGAACCTCGTAGTTAATTGCCATTACACGACAATACGAAAAAAGACTGTCCTACAAGGTGTTAGTTTTAAAATGTTTATCTTGTCGGCTTTTTTCGCCGATTAAATGGATTGATTCAAACTATTCTTTCTGGTTTAGTTTATACTTAATAAATATTTCGGTTATTTTTGCCGATTTTTTTCTTAATGTTAAACCAGTGAGACGCTGGAATGGTTCGTAAATCAGGTTCAAGTGATACTGGGTATGGGCTGAATAGCCGAAAAGAGCAGCTTAATGCTCTTTTACCCTATGGGATGTTAGCTACACGAAAGTGGTTGATAGAGCAGGGCTTTAGCGCCCACTCCCTTGATAATGGCGTTAAGAGTGGCAAGCTGCTGCAGCTGACATCAGGCGTATACTCCCAATTCACTACCAATCTTCGTTGGGAAGGGTTGGTTGCATCTATACAGCGGATGCAGGCAACGCCTTTAGCAACCGCAGTGCACGTAGGTGGTGTCTCCGCTCTGGCTTTGTCCGGGCTTGCTCAGTATATCTCACCTGGGAACCAGCAGACGGTCCAGCTTTATTCCCCCACTAAGTTGCCTTCCTGGGTGTCTCGCATAGAAACGACTGCGATATTGACGGTACATAGTACCAGGCGGCTTTGGCCAGAATCGCTGATGCAGAGCTCTGGTCTTTTGAGATCTCATGAGTTCGATCCCAACCTGCCCCCGATTTATTTTTCTTGTCCAGAAAAGGCTATATTGGAAGTGATCGCTGATCTTCCTGATAAGCTCAGTTTTGAACATGCGGATGAACTGATGCAGGGATTGGTAAACCTGTCACCAAGAAAGCTGGATCAATTGTTGAAAGCGTGTCTGAGCATAAAGGTAAAAAGGTTATTTCTCTGGCTTGCAGAGCGTCACCAATATCCATGGCTTTCCCGTTTGAACACAGGCAGTTATGAACTTGGTTCCGGAAAGCGTGTTATTGCTAAACATGGAGCGTTGGATCAGCAGTATTTAATTACTGTGCCCACCCACATGAAGAATGAGTCCAGACATTGAGAGAGTCATAGAATGGATCGATCCAGCTATTTCTATAAGCAGGTACAGCTACTCTTGCAGGTGTTGCCTTTCATTAGCAAGCATAGTTGCTTCGCCTTGAAGGGAGGAACCGCAATCAATTTGTTTGTTCGGAATCTTCCTCGCTTGTCCGTCGATATCGATCTGGTGTACCTCCCATTAAAAGAACGCAATGAGGCGCTATCTGACATTAAAAAGGCATTGCGAGAGGTCAGCGATAATCTTCAGGCCACATTGCAAGGAATTGATGTTACTGAGGCCTATAAAGATAAAGAAGATGCCCTGCGTCTCATCGTTCAGCGCTCTGGTGTACAGATAAAAGTAGAGCTGTCACCCGTGCTGCGAGGTACAGTATTTGAACCAGAAGTTATGCCTGTATCTGAAGCCGTAGAAGATGAGTTCGGTTATGCAGAAATGCTGGTGGTCAGGCTGGCTGACCTTTATGCCGGAAAAATCTGTGCTGCTCTGGACCGCCAGCATCCAAGGGATCTGTACGATGTGAAGTGGCTTCTTGAGAATGAAGGACTTACTGATGACCTGCCTGACACTCCCCGCCCTTTCGGGCGAGGGTTCTTAGATCGCTCCAAGAACCTTCCTGCTTCAACACGCCTTCC
>NZ_JAHHPP010000107.1 GCF_024606265.1 Endozoicomonas sp. SESOKO1 | reverse complement strand
GTCTTAGAGTGTACAAATGTAAAAAAGTTTCATTTTTGAAAAAAAGGATAATTGTTTACTGGAACCCGGGTGGAAGGGATGCTGAGAAACAGACCGTATTGGTAATATTTTTCGGTATGGCACGGCCATCCCTATGGCAGCCGTGATTTTTGTTCAGACAGGCAATTTCAGGGGCTCTGAAGTAGTTCACTTCAATAATATTTACGATCAGTCCCGTTTAAAAATTTTTCGACATTTCTTAATCTCGTTATCCGCTTCTGACAGCCATTCTTGCAATGAGTCATGAGCGTCGATCAGGAAACAAAGCTGGCAGCTTCTAATGTTGACCAACAGTGCCTCCAGGGCATCCACATGATCCTTTATTTGTGCCACTTCATTGTCTGGTATCGGATCAGGTATAGAACTAAACCTGAGTAACGGAGAAGAGCGTCTGAAGTCTTCTTCAATATTTTTCAGATTGGCTATTTGGGTTTTAGCATGTTGCAGCTGACGCTGCACTAAAGGCATATCCTTCCGCTGGTGAGCCAGCTCCTCCAGCCACTGAATCTTGGCCGCCTTGTCCAGCTGCCTGTGATCATTAATGGCTGATTGCCCTACCTCCAGAAGGTTTACCAGAAACAGAAATTTTTTTTCATCAAATGGCTCTTTGGTTTCAAGATTGCTTATTTGTTTCCTGAAAAAAGACTGGCTGGAGGATGGAGAGCTGTAAAGCCTCATAGTATCAAGAGCCAAATCGAGCATTGTGATCCCCTCGTCCAGTGCACGGGCACACCGGTACAGATCAAGCATGGACATGAGGCCCACAGCATTATTGGTGCTGACATTAACCGCCGCCGGACTCATTGCCGCCACCGGGGCCGACGCGCCCCTGTAAACAGGAATTGTCGTATAATCAGGAGAAATATGTATCTTGTGGGTGGCAACCGGAGCGACAGATTTTGACTGATCAGTACTATACAGTTCGACCGTGCATGAATCATCAGGATTAACGGGCGCGGATTGCAGGCTCGCCTCTGACAATTCCTCGTGATTATGACACTTGCAAGACAGCAGGGATAATCCGGACACAACGACAGCCGCCCCACTGACCGCAGCCACATCATGAAAGCCATTAGCCAGGGCAGCGCAAGTGATACCGACTGACATCAGACAGGTCGCCACCTCGAGTACCCGAACAGTACGGCCAAGCCAGGCGCGGGAACCAGAAAATGCCGGATCTTTCTGAGCGACCCCCAGGCCATTCTGGGCAGGTATTGGATTACCAGCAATCATTAATTATTTTCCGTTATTGCATGAACAAGTCCCCTTAGAGTGTGCGAATGTTAAAAAGTTTCATTTATTAGAAAAACGAATACTGCAATTCAAAATATTTCTACATTTCTGAACAGCTTCAGCCGCTTTTAACATCTTGCCTTGCTGTGCGTCATCGGCCTGGATCAGTAGATCAAGAGCTCTTTTATCAATGCTGGATAACAGCGCATCCAAAGCATCCACATGTTCCTTCATTTGTGCTGTCTCATTTTCTGGAACCGGATCAGGTAAACAACTTAACCTGTCTACTGAGGCATAGCGCTTAAAGTTCTGTTTAATCGTTTCTAGATTAGCCAGTTGAGATTTAGCGTGCTGCCGCTGCAATTGAGGCCTGTCCTTCTGCTGGTGATACAGATTGACTAACAACTCAATCTTTGCAGATTTATCAAGATGCTGGTGACCATCAATAGCCGATGGGGCTGCGCCTGACACTCCCCGCCCTATCGGGCGAGGGTTCTTAGATCGCTCCAAGAACCTTCCTGCTTCAACACGCCTTCC
>NZ_JAHHPP010000106.1 GCF_024606265.1 Endozoicomonas sp. SESOKO1 | reverse complement strand
GGGTGACTGGATACGAGGTCATTGATGGCAACGTCAACAATCGCTTTCAGGGCATTTCCCGTATCAGCTTTTCTTTCAAGATTAAAGATCTGACACCAGCTTTTCTGACTGAGGTCTCGCATTCAATGGCAAATGAGCACAAAAAAAAATCTCTATCGTACAACCAGTCACACCGTTCATATTCCTTGACCACCGAATCCGGGGTGACCAGCTGGCCATTCAGCCGCAGGCCCCTCAGGCAGCATTCCGCTTTGAAGCGCGACAGCTCCAGTGTTGCATTGACTGCCTGGTAATCCTTAGCCACCGAATCCGGTGTGACCTGCTGGCCATTTAACAACAGGCCCCTCAGGCAACATTCCTGTTTGAAGCGTGCTATACCCAGTCTGCCTTGTGGACTATCCGGGAAATCCTCAATAACTTCATCTGGTGTGACACGCTGGCCATTTAATAGCAGACCTCTCAGGCAACACTCCGCTTTGAAGCGTGCCATCCCCAGTCTGCCTTCCGGACTATCCGGGAAATCCCCAAGCACCTTATCCGGTGTGACTTCCCTGCCATTCAACGACAGGCGCCTCAGGCAACACTCTTGCTTGAAACGGGCCAGCTCCAGTGTGGCTGTGGCTGACTGATAACCTTTAACCACGGCATCCGGTGTGACCCGTCGGCCATTCAACAGCAGGCCCCTCAGGCAACATTCCGCTTTGAAACGTGTTATTGCCAATTTCTGCATATTGGTTCGATTTGGCTCCCGGTTGAATTCTCGCATGACCTGATCCGGGGTAATCTTTCTATTGCCATGTAGAATATTCTGTAAGCAAAGTTTTTGCAGGAAGAAGCCGCTTCTCAGGGAGGTACAGTCATTTCTATAGGCTTTAAGCACACCGACCGAGGTGATTTGACGACCGTGTAATGGTTTTCTTTTCCAAAAGGCATCCTCAATGCATTTGCCATCATCCGGGGCCGCGGTTCTTCCTTTGTGCAATTGATGGTTTGAAATTCTTTCACCGATAAATGTACTTCTGGGGCGACTCGTAATCCTGCTTGAAACGGTTTGTTGGTCAACCCGGCAAACCGGCTTTGGGTGGGAGTAAGTTGATGCTGTCGCTTTCATGCTTATCAAAATAAACTATAAATACCGAAATTCGACCTCACTATGATTATTAGGTTCCGTTAAGTTGTTTAGTTGTTGAGTTGTTGAATTGTTGAACTAATGAATGGTGACTATCTCTCATTCAACTCGGGCAACAAAATGATAAAATGTCGCCTGAAAAATTACATCGGTCCTTTTCTGTCATGTCTGACTCGCTTCTTTTTATAGTATCTACACCCATGGGTAACCTGGGTGATATGACGCCCAGGGCAATAGAGGTGCTTCGTCAGGTTGACGTTATTGCCGCAGAGGATACCCGGCACAGTAAGCGTCTGATGAATCACTTCGGTATTGATACGCCGCTGATTCCCTGTCATGACCACAATGAACGACATCAGGCCGTGATGATTGTTCGACGTATGCAGGCGGGTGAAACGGTTGCCTTGATCAGTGATGCCGGTACGCCGTTAATTTCTGACCCCGGCTTTTATCTGGTCCGGTCGGTGAGAGAAGCTGGATTTCGGGTGGTTCCTGTACCCGGAGCCTGTGCATTTATCGCTGCGCTGTCGGTCAGTGGTTTGCCCACGGATCGTTTTTATTTTGAGGGTTTTCTGCCCGCCAAAGGGGCGGGGCGTCGCAAGCGAATAGAATCCCTGGCGGCTTTTCCCAGTACATGGGGAGTGTATGAGTCGCCACATCGTATTTTGGAACTTCTGGAAGACCTGGAAACGGTGCTTGGCGGTGACCGATATATTGCGCTCGCCCGGGAAATCACCAAGACCTTTGAAACCGTCATGACTGGGACGGTGTCTGAGATTCAGGCCATTGTGCAATCGGATGCCAATCAGCAGCGTGGCGAGTTTGTTGTGCTGATCGAGGGCTATAAAGAGGAAGACAGTTCTGAAATCAGCCCGGAAATTGAAAAAATGCTGCAACGCTTATTACCGGAGTTGCCCATTAAAAAAGCGGCTGCCGTGGTCGCTGATCTGACCGGGCTGAGAAAGAAAGACCTCTATGAATTGGCTTTGGACATGAAGAAGGGGGAATAGCTGCTCTGCCTGTTTTTTGCCGGAAGTGGAGATAGGGATAACGGTTTTTGCCAATCCGGAAACTGAGTGGGTTGTTGTTACGGTTGATTATTGACGATTTCACAAGTAATATTCGCCGCCGCGAGCTGGCCGGGCAGTCGCTGTTCATTCTTATTCAGAATGGAGGGAGGAAAGTCCGGGCTCCAGAGGGTAGGGCGCCAGGTAATGCCTGGGGGGCGAAAGCCTACGGAAAGTGCAGCAGAGAGCAGACCGCCTAAGCCAGTGTTCTTGTCAGCTTCGGTTGAAAAGCAACTGGCCGGTAAGGGTGAAAGGGTGCGGTAAGAGCGCACCGCATGGCTGGTAACAGTCCATGGCACGGTAAACCCCGCCTGGAGCAAGACCAAATAGGAATCCTGTAGGTGTGACCCGCACTGGATTCGGGTAGGTTGCTTGAGGTGTCTGGTGACAGACATCCCAGATGAATGACTGCCCAGGCCTGCGCTGGCAGGCTGGACAGAACCCGGCTTACAGGCCGGCTCGCGATTCTTTTTCCCCTTGGGTTTTGGCATTTCCTGATTGTTTTCGTAACTGTTTTCGTAACTGTTTTCGTAACTCTGCTGGCGTCTACTGTCACCGGATATTGTCGCAAGCCCAGTCTCAGGCTTTGTCTCACCATCTATACATCGACTGCGTTTATCTTGTTAGCCTTCTTCGCAATAAAAGCGTTCTGCATCCGGTGTTGCAGCCTTTAAAAAAAGCCGAGCCATGGGTCTTTAATTTCCTTGCAGATTCCTTGTTTGCCCGTTGTATACAGACGCTTGCTATTAATTTTTCAAACCGTACTTGTATTGGGTTGTCCAATGTTGGATGGGATAGAGGTAGAACCCCTGCTTGACGTGGGTTTTCCAGATTCCTATAGTGTGCTTTAGTGGTGTAAAGTGGATTGTTGTGGGGCAAGTTGGTGGGACAAAGTAAGTGGGGCAAAGTGGGTGGCTGAATGGAGTTGGCTCTCATTAGTGCTTTTTATAAGTGGCGGGTGTCGTAAGGTTTTCAGGGGTTCGGGGACCAGGGAGAAGGTAGAGTGTTTCGCGGTGTGAATGCCATTAATATGGATGCCAAAGGGCGTCTTGCCATACCAGCCCGTTATCGGCAGGTGTTGCGGGATCGCTGTGATGGTGCCCTGGTGGCAACCATTGACACTGATGAACCTTGTTTGCTGATTTATCCACTGGACGAGTGGACGCTGATTCAGCAGAAAATTGAAGCACTTCCCAGTTTTCATCCAATGACCCGCCGGATTCAGAGGCTCTTGATTGGACACGCCACCGATGTAGAGCTGGATGGCAATGGGCGTATTCTTATCCCTCCACTGTTGCGTGAATACGCAGGTCTTGAAAAGCGCAGTATTTTGCTGGGTCAGGGCAAGAAGTTCGAGCTCTGGGACGAATGTTGCTGGAACGAGCGCCGTGACCAATACCTGAAAGAAGCCAGTGAGTCAGAAGAGATGCCGATGGAATTGCAGTCGCTCTCTTTATAAATCGTTTTTGGTTTTTTTGGGTTTTTTTTGGTGTGGCTGAGTTAAGAAAGCTTTGTGAAAGGTTTATGAAATCGTCAGATCGTGTTGGTAATGTTGGTGATAAAGGTGCCAGTACAATGGTAGCTCTCGACAATGAGGTGGCTAACCATGTGCACAAAACAGTGCTGCTCAACGAGGCTGTCGATGCGTTGCTGACTGATCCTTCCGGAATCTATGTTGATGGTACTTTTGGCAGAGGGGGACACAGTCGCTTGATTTTGAGTTCCCTGACAGAGCAGGGGCGGCTGATTGGTATTGATAAAGACCCGGCGGCCATTGCCACGGGTGTTGAACTGGAAAATGAGGACGCACGATTTTCAATTCGTCATGGTTCTTTTACCGATGTTGATTCAGTAAACGGTGACCAGTTGGTCGATGGAATATTGCTGGATCTGGGGGTTTCTTCGCCCCAGCTGGATGACCCTGAAAGAGGGTTCAGCTTCATGCAAGAGGGCCCACTGGATATGCGGATGAATCACCAGGATGGAGAAAGTGCAGCGGGCTGGCTGGCACGGGCGGAAGAACAGGAGATCAGTCGGGTAATCTGGGAATATGGCGAAGACCGCTTTTCCCGGAGGATGGCCAGGGCCATTGTCAGTGAAAGGGACCTTGAACCGATTCTGACCACCCGCCGTCTTGCACAAATTATTGCTGCGGCCTGCCCGACCAGAGAGAAGGGGAAGCACCCGGCTACCCGCGCGTTCCAGGCCATCAGAATCCATATCAACCGTGAGCTTGATGATCTGGTGCTATGTCTGGACCGGGCTCTGGAAAAATTGAAGCCCGGTGGCCGGTTGGTGGTTATCAGCTTTCACTCGCTGGAAGACAGAATTGTAAAACGCTTTATCCGCAGGCACCAAAAGGGAGACGAGCTGCCAAGCTGGCTGCCGGTGACAGAAGACCAGTTGAATCGGCGTATGAAAAGTCTGGGTAAGGCGATTAAGCCCTCCAGGGAGGAAGTGCAGGAAAATCCCAGGGCGCGAAGTGCGGTCATGCGTGTGGCAGAAAAGCTGGTTTGATGATGGGCCTGATGATGGATAGCGGTCTTCTGGTGTGTATGCATCTTATTCGCGCTTATGGTGCTGCCCTTTTGCTGCTGTTGCTGGTGGTATTGTCCGGACTGTCTGTGGGTTATGTTTCCTACGAAAATCGCCTTCTGCATAACCAGATACAGCAGGAACTTGAGAACAGAAACAGTGCGCAGGTTGAGTGGGGCAAGTTGCTGCTGGAACACAGCACACTGACATCGCCGGGAAAAATTGAGCAGATTGCCAGGGAGAAACTGGGCATGGATGTGCCAAAGAGCAGCGAGATAGAGATGGTTCTGCCATGAATCAGGGGCGGGTTCAGGGAAGCAAAGTATCACAGCACAACCGGTCAGCTTCAGAGAACAAGGCTGGCAGGGGCGGGGGCTGGATTGGCCTTGTGGTTAATAGCCTTGTACGGAAGTGGCGGTTGAAAATGCTGCAATCGGTCCTGCTGATTGCGGGGCTGGCCATCGGTTACCGAATTGTCGATTTGCAATTGCTGGATCGACAGTTTCTGCAAAATGAAGGCGATAAACGTTCTGTCCGTTATGAGTCAGTGGCGGCACACAGAGGTGTGATATTTGACCGCAATGGCGATCCCCTGGCCGTCAGCACGCCTGTGGTGACCATCTGGGCTGACCCGGAAGTGCTGTATCAGGCCAGTGACCGCTGGCAGGTTCTGGCAAAGGCGTTGGGAGTTACTCATAAGTGGTTGTCGGATCATGTGCAAGCGGCCAAAACCAGGGATTTTATCTACCTTAAACGACAATTGACTCCGGAGCAGGGGGCAAAGGTCATGGCATTGAGAGTGCCGGGTGTCGGGGCGATCAATGAGCACCGGCGCTATTACCCTGCTGCCGAGGTGGCCGCTCATCTGGTTGGCTTTACCAATATTGATGAGTCGGGTCAGGAAGGTCTGGAGTTAGCCTACAATGAATGGCTGTCCGGTGAGCCAGGTCAGCGCCGGGTTCTCAAGGACCGTAAGGGACAGCTTGCCCGGCAGGCTGAGCTGATGAAAAGTGCCAGTCCCGGCAAGGAACTGATGCTCAGTATCGATCTGAGGCTTCAGTACATGGCTTATCGTGAGTTGAAAAAGGCGGTTGAGCTGCACAGGGCCAAAGCTGGCTCGTTGATCATGCTTGATGTCAAGACCGGGGAAGTTCTGGCGATGGTCAACCAGCCTGCCTATAACCCCAATAACCGGGCTGATATGCAGGCCCATAAAATGCGCAACCGGGTAGTGACGGATATGGTCGAGCCGGGGTCAACACTGAAGCCTTTTGCGGTAGCGGCTGCCCTGGAGTCTGGTCAGTTTCACAAAGATTCAGTGATCAATACCGCACCCGGTTATCTGCGACTGGGCAGGGACCAGGTAAAGGATATCAATAATTACGGCGCTATTGATGTTACTACTGTGCTGAGAAAGTCCAGTAATGTCGGGGTTTCAAAAATGGCGCTGGCTATCGGCCCGGACAAGGTGTTGGATTTGCTCCAGAGAGTTGGCCTTGGTCAAAGTGCCGGAACCGGTTTTCCCGGTGAAAGCCCTGGCTATTTGCCTTATCGGGATCGCTGGAGTGATATTGAGATTGCCACATTATCCTTCGGCTATGGTTTGACGGTGACCCCTTTGCAATTGGCTCAGGCCTATACCGTTCTTGGTTCTGGTGGCATGATGCGCCCTGTTTCCCTGATCAAGCGGGATGTTGTGCCCGATGGTGTCCGGGTGATGGATCAGCAGGTTGCTGATGACCTGAGGAAAATGCTTCGTGAGGTGGTTCATGGTGGAACCGGTGGCCGGGCGATGATCGATGCGTTTGAGGTCGGGGGAAAAACCGGAACGGCCAGAAAGGTTGGGCCAAACGGTTATATCAAGGATCGCTACATAGGCATGTTTGCCGGTTTGGCGCCTATTGATGATCCGCGGCTGGCCATGGTTGTCATTATTGATGACCCCACTGGAAAGAGCTATTACGGCGGTCTGATTGCAGCGCCGGTATTCTCCAGGGTGGCCGCTGGGGCACTGCGAGTACTGGGGGTTGAACCTGTCGGCTTGGAAAATCCGGGTGCAGACCAGCGTATGGCATCTATTCCCTATGCGCTGGATCTGGATGAGAAAAGCGTTACTACACCGTTGAAAGAAGGGTAAAGCGAAAAGCAATGACAGCTGAGCAAGAGAATACTCTCAATGGCGTGCTTGCCGAACTGCAGCTACCGGTGGTAGCGGTAGACAAGAAGCTGAATCATATGACCCTCGATAGTCGCAGGATTACCGGGGGTGAGTTGTTTATTGCGATTCCCGGGGTTCAGTCCGATGGTCGCCAATACATAGCTGATGCCCTGGAAAAAGGGGCAGCGGCGGTGCTGGTGGACGATAGCGAAGGGTTTGATCTGTCTGCAGCTGCGGGTTATGAGTCTGTTTTTATGGTTCCGGGCCTGAGCGGCAAGGTTGGATCCCTGGCTCATCATTTCTATCGGCAACCTTCTGAACAACTGGGCATTATTGGTGTTACCGGCACCAATGGCAAAACTTCCTGTTGCTGGTTTATCGCTGAAATCCTCGGGCAGCTGGAAAAGCCCTGTGCATTGATGGGCACTGTAGGGCGCGGGTTGCCGGGGCAGATGGAGGCTTCATTAAACACCACCAGTGATGTTGTTTCCCTGCAAAAGTTCCTGGGGCAACTGGTGGCTGATGGTGTGCAGGCCCTGGCCATGGAGGTTTCATCCCATGGGCTTGACCAGGGGCGGGTATCAGGGGTCTCTTTTGAGGTGGCGCTGTTTACCCATATCAGTCGTGATCATCTGGACTATCACGGTTCCCTGGAGAACTATGCAGCGGCCAAGGCCAGGTTGTTTTCGGAGTGTAATTACCAGTATGCCGTTATTGGTAAAGATGATGAGTTTTCACCGTTGATGCTTTCGTCCTGCCCTGCAGATGCCAATGTTACGACCTGGTCCCTGGAAGATACTTCGGCAGATGTTTATCTCAGTGATATTGAGACGTTACCCCAGGGTTTCAGGGCAACCATCCATACGCCCTGGGGAGAGGGAACGTTGGTCACCTCATTACTGGGCCGTTTTAACCTGGAAAATCTGTTGGCGGTCATTGCTGCGTTGGGTGTCCAGGGGTATTCACTTGATCGCCTTCTGGCTGCCATTCCGGTAATTTCTGCCCCTCCGGGCAGGATGCAGCAGTTTGGTGGTGACAGTCAGCCCCTGGTGCTGGTTGATTATGCCCATACGCCGGATGCCATTGAGAGTGTTCTTTCTGCACTGCGTGAGCACCGCTCTCAAATCAAGCGTTCCGCAAAAGATGGCGAACAAGGCGCCGGGAATATTGTCTGTATATATGGTTGCGGTGGTGACCGGGACAGGGGGAAAAGACCGTTGATGACGGCAGCCGCCCTGAAGGGGGCGGACAGGGCCGTGCTGACCAGTGATAACCCCCGGACTGAAGATCCCCTTCAGATTACTGCTGATGCACTGGACGGTATTGCACAGGATGATCTTCGGTGTATTCAGGTTATCGCTGACCGGTCTGAAGCCATCCGTACCACAATTGCTTCCGCCAGAACTGGCGATATTGTCTTGATCGCGGGCAAGGGGCATGAAAACTATCAGGAAATTCATGGTGTTCGACATCACTTCGATGATGCAGAGCAGGTGCAGTTGGTTTTGCAGTCTCAATGGCGAAGTGTTCAGTCACAGAATGTTCAAGAGGAAGTTCAGGGATGATTGAATCGATGCCCCTATCCGTTGTTGCCGGGATTGTGAAAGGTCAGTTGCATGATCTTCCGGGTGACGAGTTGTCGGTAACCGGTGTCAGCATTGATACCCGAACGTTGCAACCGGGTGACCTTTTTATTGCCATTAAAGGTCCCCGTTTTGATGGACACGATTACCTGGCACAGGCCCAGGCGGCAGGTGCAGTTGCTGCCTTGACCGAGCACTATGTCAGCGATGGTGCTTTGCCACAAGGTGCCGTCATGCCACAAGGTGCCGTCATGCCACAAGGTGCCGTCAT
>NZ_JAHHPP010000105.1 GCF_024606265.1 Endozoicomonas sp. SESOKO1 | reverse complement strand
TGCACGCCCAGATCTTTTGCGGTTCGTCCACATAGCCAGAAACCGATCACTGAAGCGACAACCAGAACCCCAAGGTATGTCCAGAGACTCAATCCCTGAAGGAGCAGGTAAAAGAACACGGCGGCAAGGGTGCCGAAAGTGCCGGGCGCTTTGGGTGCCAGCCCGCTGCCGCAGCCAAAGGCAAGAAAGTGAACCGGATTCTTCCAGCAGGTTTCTCTGGGCGTTATGCCCTGTTTGGTGGTGAGCGTCATGGAATTTATAATCTTTCAGAAATTAAAAATGAGTGTAGGCTTTTTTGGTCAGCAGGTTGCCCTGTGGGTCTCTTATTATTCCAGACTCATCATTAATCTGGCCAATGCAGGTTATACGACAGCCGTCTGACAGTTTGGAGGGCAGTGTCTGGGCCAGGGAGCGGGGGATAGTGAAACAGAGTTCGTAGTCGTCACCACCGGTCAGGGCCAGGGTGAGGGCGGTATCCTGATCATGGAACTGGCCAAGGGCAGCCGACATGGGAACCAGCTCGGGAGCAATTTCTGCGCCTGCGTTGCTGGCTTCAAGGATATGTCCAAGATCACCCAGCAGTCCATCGGAAATATCCAAGGCTGAGGTAGCACCGGCCTGGCGCAGCCATTGCCCGGCAAACAGACGAGGGGAAGGATACCAATAGCGATTTAACAGGTATTTAAGGTGTTTATTGCCACAGGTTTCCGGTGTCTCGCCGTTCAATACAGAAGGCAAGGCCCCGGCTGCATCCCCCAGTGTGCCGGTAATACAGATAAGATCACCGGGCCGGGCACCACGTCGTAACAGGGCCTGTCCTTTGGGAATAAGCCCCTGAACCTGCAGCGAAAGGGTCAGTGGTCCTTTCGTGGTGTCTCCGCCAATCAGGGGGACCTTAAATCGCTGGGCAAGCTGGGCAAGACCTTCCGAGAACTCTTTCAGCCAGAGTTCGGAAACCCTGGGGAGGGTCAGGCCAAGGGTAAAACTGTGCGGTTCTGCCCCCATGGCCGCCAGATCGCTGAGGTTGACAGCCAGGGCCCGGTAACCAAGGGCAAAAGGATCACATTCCCTGGGGAAGTGAACCCCTTCCACCAACGTGTCCAGTGACTGGGCAAGCTGCATGTTTGAGGGGATGTCAAAGAGTGCACAGTCATCACCAATGCCAAGGATGCTGCTGGTATATTGCCCTTGAATCTGTGCGATCTCAGGGCGAGCAAAGTAGCGTTTTATCAGCTCGAATTCGCCCATTATACCCGTGGCCATAAATCCCCATAAATGGTCAAGTCGTCTTCAGTGCCTGACAATGGCGTAAGCAGTTTATCAAAATGGATCATCTGCCTATTTATTTCGGTAGGCTTGTACTTCTTCAGCACGCAGGCGTGGTGCCAGCTTGTCGAGGATGCCGTTAATATAGCGATGGGAGTCCTGGGCACCATAGCGCTTGACCAGTTCAATGGCCTCATTGATCACCACCCGATAAGGAACATCCTCCTTCCGGTTGATCAGTTCAAAGCAACCAATGCGCAGGGCTGAAAGCTCCACCGGGTCGAGCTGGCTTAATGGGCGGTCCAATACCGCCGTCATCGCTTCATCAAGCTGGGTGGCCTGGCTGGGAACACCATGAATGATGGCACTGAAATAGTCAGCATCCACTTTGCTGAAATCATTGTCAGCGCGGAATTGCGCTTCAATCTGATTCAGTGGTGATTTGGCAATTTGCCACTGATAAAGCGCCTGAAGGGCCAGCTGTCGTGCTCTTCGGCGAGCCGATGGATTGAGCCGGTCAGCGCTCTTCTTTTGAAAGGGGGTGCCTTGTGGATTATTCATTGGCGAGGTACTCACCTCAAGCCTCCAGATTCTATAAATTGCATTAAAAACAGACGGGCGATATCCGATCAGTTTATATGATCGGATATCGCTCATTGAGATTACTTTGCTCTACTGAGAAGGTATTTTCATCAGATAAGAACTTATACCAATCGAACTTTCTAACTCCCTGGCAAGCACGATTGGTATTACTCCCTGAATGGAAGATACTCCACGACTTCCAGGTCAAACCCAGACAGTGCCGCAAAGCGAATGGGTGAGCTTAACAGGCGCATTTTGCCAACGCCCAGGTCCCGTAAAATCTGTGAGCCAGTACCAATGGCCTGATAAGCCCTGGAAATACCATCAGAAGACGTACGCTCATTGGCATCAATAAAGCGCTCCAGGGCCAGCCCCAGGTCCTGATGGCTGCCGGAATCCAGGAGCACAACAACCCCGGTGCCTTCTTCTGATACCCTGGCCATGGCTTTATGCAACGACCAGCTGGTGCGGGCACCTTCACTGTGGGCTGCCAGAAGGTCGCGGAACGGTTCCATGGCGTGGACACGAACCAGTGTTGGAGTGTCCGGAGTAATATAGCCTTTGCTGAGCGCCAGGTGTTTGCAGTCGTTGATACTGTCCTGATAAACCGAAAGGTTGAACTGGCCAAAGTCCGTATTGATGACTCGCTGCTCAACCTTGTCTACGGTTTTTTCATGGAGAATCCGGTAATGGATCAGGTCGGCAATAGTGCCAATCTTCAGGCCATGCTTCTCTGCAAACGCTTCCAGGTGCGGGCGGCGGGCCATTGAGCCATCTTCATTCATGATCTCAATAATGGCAGCTGCCGGTGTCAATCCGGCCAGGCGGGCAAGATCGCAACCGGCTTCCGTGTGGCCCGCGCGGCTCAATACACCGCCGGGCCTGGCCCGAAGCGGGAAAATGTGACCTGGCTGGACAATGTCCTCCGGGCGGGACAGTGGGTCAACCGCCGTTAAAATGGTCCTGGCCCGGTCCTGTGTGGAAATACCGGTGGTAACCCCTTCTGCTGCCTCAATAGATACGGTGAATGGTGTGCCATAGCCAGACTGGTTGTCAGAAGCACCCACCATTTGCGGAAGGCCAAGATAATCACAGCGATCGCCGGTGAGTGTCAGGCACAGAAGTCCCCTCGCCTCACGGGTCATGAAATTCACGATTTCCGGGGTGATTTTCTCCGCAGCGATGATCAGGTCACCTTCGTTCTCACGGTTTTCATCATCCATCAGTATGATCGGCTTACCGAGGCGAATATCCTCTAGTAGTTCTTCGATGGAGTTCAGCAGCATAATGTCCCTCTGATACCCGGCGGTGGTTTCCGGTGCAATTTTTTCAGCCCGGGCGTGAACCGGCTCGTGGTTAGCAAAAGCTGTGGCTATGGGGGCGCCATTCTACCTTTTTCATCATGTGATAACAGCAGTTTCCAACAAGGTTGCGACTATTTTTTCACCGCTCATACCGTTTACGGCTCCTGGTGGCCGCTATTCCGGAATTGGCCGTGCAGTGATTTTCCAGTCATTACCTATTGCCCGGATATCGTTGATAACCAGCTCTGTTTTTTCAGACATGAGATGCAGTGGCAAGTCAAGCAGTGGTCTTGCCTCTGAACCCATCAAAACCGGCGCCATGAAAACCATCAGCTCATCAATCAGGTTTTCAGCGATCATACTGCCAGCCAGCTGCGCCCCGGTTTCCAGCAGCACTTCGTTACATTCCCTGCGCCCCAGCTCTGCCAATAGTGCCGGGAGACTCACTCTGCCAGCTGTTATGTCATTATCTAAAACCAGTACTTCTGCGCCTGCCTGCTCCAGCAGGGCTTTTTTCTCAGGGCAGCATTGTGAGGTGGTAACGATCAGGCAATGTCCGGGACCTGAAATGACTCTGGCATTAACGGGAGTCCGCAGTGTGGAGTCCAGAACCACCCGCAGTGGCTGACGTTGGCAGATAGCTTCTGCATCGGCCAGGCCCAGTTCATCGGGGCGCACCGTCAGTGAAGAGTTATCGAGAAGGATCGAGCCTACCCCCGTGATAATGGCACAACTCTGCGCCCTGAGTTTTTGCACTTCGCTGCGTGCCATGGGGCCGGTAATCCATTGGGATTCACCACTGGCCATGGCGGTCCTGCCATCCAGGCTCATGGCCAGCTTGGCCCTGACCAGCGGCATGCCGGTAGACATACGCTTGAAAAAACCTTCATTGAGGACCCGGGCCTCCTCTTCAAGTACACCGGACAGGGTTTCTATCCCTGCGGCCTGAAGCAGGGCCATGCCTTTACCGGATACGGCAGGGTTGGCATCCTGTATGGCGGCAACCACCCGTGCGACACCGGCAGCCTTGAGTGCTTCTGCGCAGGGAGGGGTTCTGCCAAAATGGCTGCAGGGTTCCAGGGTTACATACGCTGTGGCGCCTTTGGCCTTCATGCCAGCCATCCGCAGTGCATGCACTTCAGCATGGGGCTCCCCTGCCTTTTCATGCCAGCCTTTCCCAACAATATGACCGTTGACGTCTACAATGACACAGCCAACTCTCGGGTTAGGCATGGTGGTATACCAGCCTGAGCGAGCCAACTCGATGGCCTTGGCCATAAAGCCTCTATCTGTTGC
>NZ_JAHHPP010000104.1 GCF_024606265.1 Endozoicomonas sp. SESOKO1 | reverse complement strand
GGTCGACTGAGCAAAACTCCCTTAGAGCGGCAAAGGACAAGCGAGATCGGGAGCATGTTTATGAAATATCCGGGTTAGCTCTGTGGATCCATCAAAGTATTCACAGAACTTATTCACGATCTGGATGCTACGATGCCACGTCTTCGCCACCTCATCTTATTGACTGCGTTATCATCACCTCTGATCACCAGCTGCTCTGGCGGGCAGGCTACCTGCTATCCCGCTAATTGCCCAACCAGACCGGCATTGAAGGAGCCCATTGGTCAGAACCATGAAAAGGACGTCATTGCCTTTGAGGCACTGCTTCGCATGTTAATCAAAGAAGCCAGGGTAACCTGGGGGGATGAAAAAAAGGCCAGCAGCAAAGAGTATGTGAAATACACCAACCACTATCGAACCCGGGTTTTTGTTGATTTTGAATCCGGCAAAGTTCATGTGGAAACCCTGGACCGCACTGACCTGAGAAAAGCGATTGCCGCCATCCTACTGACGCCCTATGCCCCTGACCAGGTGGATCTGTTCAGTGACAGGGACGTGCCGGTGGGTGAAGAGCCCATGCTGTATGAACAGGTACTGGATCATGAGCACCAGCCCATCCGCTGGCAATGGCGCGCCTTGAGATACGCCGATTACCTGATTCAAAACCAGCTGATCACCCGGCATTCCCCAAAAGGCTCGGTTTACGCCGTGGACTTTAACCTGGTAGAAGACCACTTATCAAAACGACAATACCAATACGCCAGCCTGGTCCGTAAATACGCCCGCACTTACCATGTTGAAGAGAGCCTGATCTACGCGGTGATTCGCACGGAAAGCAGCTTCAATCCCTATGCTGTCAGCTCATCAAATGCTTATGGTCTGATGCAGATCATTCCGAAAACAGCAGGTCGGGATGTGTTTGACAAAGTGAAAAACCTGCCCGGAGAACCCAGTAAAAACTGGCTATTCCAACCCCATAACAATATTGACACCGGAACTGCGTATCTGGCACTGCTGGAAAACCATTACCTCAAGAAAGTCAGTGACCCACTGTCGCGGAAATATACGGTTATCTCCGCTTATAACGGCGGCGCCGGTAATGTGTTTGCCACCTTTGACCGGGACCGGGATCGCGCCGTACAGAAAATCAATGGCCTGAAGCCTGACCAGGTATATTGGGCGCTGACACAGAAACACCCCAGAGATGAAAGCAGACGATACCTGGAAAAAGTCTCTACGGCCCAAAAAGATTTTCACCAGGGCAATTTTTAATGCCATCTAATACCATCGGCTCATAAAATACCCGGAAGCACGGGATTTATCGGGTCCACTCTCTGCTTATCTACCCATTGTTTCAGATCTTCACTGGTTTCGATGCCTGGCAAACTGGTGACGGTCTGCACCCAGATAATGCCACCAACCCATGCGAAGGGTTCATCTGGCTCACCATCTGTTACCACTTGATATTCTTTTTCCGTTGTGCACGCCAGGGGGTTAATGCCACTGGTACTTGGTTGGTTAACCTCAGAATTAGCTCCGGTCGGCACAGAAAAGCCTCTGGTGGCTCTGGTTTCTCCAAATGCCAGTAGAGATTCAAAGTCAAACTCGTCAGCCAACCCGCCTCCACGAAAGTTGCCTCCACGAAAGTTGGCCCCACCAAACAGGCTATTTCCACCAGACACGCTTTCGGACTCCGGCACATTTCTTTGCCTTTGTCGATCAAAACTGTCCTTACTTTGTTTCAACAAGTTAAACCCGAAGGGAATGGCGAGTCCTGCCTCCCTGGACATGGCCGTCTTGCGGTCAACCCCCATGGCTTCCAGTATGGGTGCCACTTGTTGAATGCCAATGTTGTGCCTTTCTGCCTTATTGCTCCCCCCTTGACCATGAGAAAAGGATACAGTCATGGTGTCAGGCCGTACCTTTCCCCACCACGCCCACGATATCTGGTGAAGAGCAAAGGCCACCTGATGAAAATCAGCACCTTGCTTGAGTCCATTGGGCATACGCAGCGCGGCACTGAGGGGAATCATTTTTTCCAGGTCCCGGGCGAGGAACCTCGACTTATACCTCTTCCCGATAATGCTGTGCAATTGCACAGTGAATTCTGCACCCTCCAGGGCCTTTTCACTACTGGCGCACAGATACACCTGAACGATGGGTACCTGCGTATCCCCTTTGCCATCAACCCCGATACCCGCCAACTTCAAACGTTCCTGAACCTCAGCCGGGAATTTATCCAGAGTTAGCCATGAAACAGTGACAACAGGCTGAATGTCTCTGTTTTTACCGACGATGTTCACGCCAATATCTGCCAATGCGATGCGTTCGTCCCGGAATACGTTCACTTTGGTCATCCGGGCCTGCTCTGCGAGGGAAGTTAACCGCTCCCCACTTGCCACTTTAGCCGTCTTTGGCAGTGCGCACTGCCCACTCATACGCTGCAGGATTTCTGCCATATTGTTCATGGCGGTCCCGGCCCCGGATGGGTCCAGCGAGTAATGCCCAAGCTGGCTGGCAAACACATCAAGGCCTCTGGCACACCGCTGTTGTTCAGGGAGTCCACTTTCCCGGGCTTCCGCCAGGGCAGCATCATAGGCAGGGGGCGCTGACGGGGCTGGATTTACCGGTGGATAATGCGGAACTGGTTGTTCCCGGGGGAATGGATGAAAGGCATCAGGATTCATTGCCTGACCGATGGTGCCACCATTACCCGGAGGGAATTTCTCACCTGAAGGAGCACCAGGGGACATGCCTGACAACACTTGCTCACCGGCTTCCTGCTCCAACTTGTGCACATTGATTGCATCGATCAGGGAATCGATCCCCATGCTCAAACAGCTGCCAGGTGTCCGGATAAGCTGACAAAATTTTGTGGCTTCAGGCCCATCAACGCCCTCTCCCAGATTTAAAAACTCCTCCTGGAGGTGATGGAGCAGCCCGGTAATACACTGGCGTTTTTCGCCTCCTTCACAACTCGACTTTTTTATACCGCCGAACCCAGACTCCTTGAGCTGTTTTTTCAGTGTCTGGGCGTTGAAGTCAGGGTCCTGACCTGCTGCCGAGCAGATTTTTGCGGCAATGTCATGCACTTCCTTCACTTTCCGGTTTTGCAGGAATTTAGCGAGGTCCCCGGGGGTTATATTACTGCGCTCGATTCTCCTGGTTACCTGGCTGGCAATGGGTTGTGGAGGCAATGTACCCTGGGCAACGGGATGAAAAGCGGATGCAGATGGGGAAACATTCATTTTTAATCAGCTCTTGATAACAATATTTTTTCGATTACCTGATTGGATAAAAGTTCAATAAGGATAATGCGGAACTTTTATCAGAAATAGTCATCGAGTTTCTGAAACTATGATAATTCAATCCAACAGATCATTAATTCAAAAGTAAATTAAAAATGAAACTGTCAAGTTACACGTGAAAGTGAAATATTGGTACTGATTTCACAGGTGAAGACTCTTACTCTTGGATGTCGATTCAGTTTTGCAATTGCTGCATCAGCGCAATGTTCAGAATTTTTCTGGAGATATATTATATTCCATTGGGAAACCTGTTTTTGCCCTGAAATCAATTTGTACAGTTTAGGGGCACAGCCTGCAGGCCATAAATGACCGCCTTCATCTAAAAGTAAAGCGGAATGATTCATACAAGGACTATGGGACAATACAATATCAACCACTTTCGGATAACATTTATTGTATTTTAATAATCCCTGCCATGAACGGATAAATATTTCTTCACTGTGACCTCCCAAGTCAGGTTGGGCTGTACTTTTATCATATACGCCCTTTTTTAACACCATCCTGGTCACTTTTTCCCTTTTGAAGCCAAAGGAGACAGTGCCCTGGTGAAGAAACGTGTATTGTTCGCTCCAGAAAACATCAGCCAATGCATCGTTATTATTAAACCTGACCATCAAGCCAATTTCCTTTTTAGCTATGGAAGAGTAGCGGTTTAAATTAGTAATACTTTTCTTGAACTTTTCGCTCAACACAACTTCATCAGCAGTATCACCCAGGAAATTGGATGCATTGGTTACAGCCTGACTCTTTCTCCTGTGAAAGTGATTCGCCTCTTTCTGCCCATGCTCTGTTTTTTTTGTTGCCGTAAATCGGTTAGCCCTGTTACATGCCGTATGGGTGTCGTCTGTATTTGAAGACTTTTTTACCTGGCATCTATATCCACCCGAAGTGGTAATGTTCATAACAGCCGCCTTAGAACCATAACGCCACTAATTCCTTCACAATAGCCTTCACAATATATTCAACAATTGACAATGACCTGTTTTTACTGGTTTGGAATGACCCGAAAATGGCAGTAACTTTGACTACCATTCAGACCTCCCTTAACCATTTTAGTTTCATTGAGTTATTGCAGAAATAACAATTATTTCCGGGAATTCTGCATTTTATCTGGCAATGCCTTTCAGGATTTCTGGCTCCTTGCACACACATTCAATCTGTCAACCGTCGTGGTTTATACGTTGCGGGCTATACGTTGCGAGCTACGTATTATTGACAAACAGACGACACCTGTTCCCAGCATCAGGGCCAGAATGGTTATTGCTCAGGAACTTATTCCTGAACCTATGGTCAGAGGCAGGAAGTAACGGTTTTACAGATCGGCAACACCGGAGATTAAGCCCCTTAATAGCACTGGGAGTTTCCCCACATGATAACCAACACCAGTCAGGAAGCTTTGCTCAATACCCGGCAGACGGGGGTGTCGCCCCCTCCATCCAGCAGCATCGAGTCCCAATCCTGCCCGACTCGTTTTGCCCACTGGCTGGTCAGTAATTACAAAAAAAGCCTGGTTGTGCTGCTTTGTGCGACAGGTGGATATCAATACCTGAAAGGTAACCCGAAAACATCCCTTGTGGATCACAGGATAACCCCCATTCTTTCCGATTCGCTTCAGGCCGGTTTAACGCTTCTTCAGGATATTGAATCTGCCGATACCAGGAATCCGGCAGTGAGTCGAACCAGTATTGAGTGTTTATTTGACTCTCAATCTTTCCAGCGTTTTCTGGATACCCATTTCAAAAGCCTTGACTATCCGGACTGGTATCAGGCTTTTCTTAAACAGGAAGATACCTGTTCAGCAGGAGAGGGTAATTGCCTGGCAGCAATTGATGATAATTCCGGGCCAGGGGGAACACATAATCAGTACTGCCAACAAAAGGCCAGTTTCCGATTTCATTCTGAACTGGATAACGGCGGATTTAACCCTGTGTACCGAATTACCACTGAAGATGGTCAGCCCTTCACCATGAAAGTGATCAATGACCCGGTCGATTACGCACAGGAAAATTTAATCAATCGCAGCCTTCGCAACTTTTCTGGCAACGGTACTGAATATCTTGCCAGGATTATTGGTACATCTTCTTCAGAAAGTCCCCTGAATTATCTGATAATGGAAGCATTCGGTTCAACCCTCCGGGACTTTTTAAATGGTCTGGATGGAGCTCCGGACAAACACCGCACCCAGTCTATTTTCAGACAAATGCTAAAGGGTGTACAAGCCATTCACGACGCACGCTTGACTCATAATGACCTGAAGCCTGACAACATATTCATCAGTTCAAATGGTGACATTAAAATTGCCAACTTTGCATCGGCAGGCCCCATAGGCTGGATCCATGACATGGGAACAGCAGCGTACAGGTCACCAGAAAAACTTATATATTTTAATAATGACTGGACTGTCACATGCCTCGATCACTCCTTGCTCAATGGTCCAAACCCCAGGATAGTCCCCTGTGGCCTTGCTGAGACATCAAGTGAAAAAACCGATAACTGGTCTCTGGGTGTAATGCTTGCCCAACTCATCCTGGGCGATCCCCTTCTGCTGATGATTGATCCTGAAACTATGGGAAAGTGTAAGGTTTCTCTGGATACCGAAGGTTGTTTATTGAACCAACTCAGCAAACAACAGGAATTAATCAGCAATAGGTTGCGCGACCATGATGTGGATGCAGCGGACCTGTTCAGCAGGCTGACCGAATCAAGCCCGGCAGAGCGAATCACTATCAAGGAGGCACTGCAACATCCCTATATGCAGCAAGATAATTTGTGACGGAAGTTTTGGTTTTTTGCGCACACCAATAACCGTCAGTCATTCCCGAATATTTTCAGCCAGGGCCTCCGGATATGTACTAATTTTTTTAACCAAGCTGTAAGGATAACAACTGACCATTATCAATATCTGGAGGTTCTCGTCAGTAATGTCGCCTATCAATGCCAGGTTTTGGAGGGTTTTACCGCTAATGTCACCAATCAATGCCGGATTATCCAGACTCTCTCTTTCTACCGAAACTGCCGGGGAGCTTCAGCCCGCCGATGACCCAGGATTAAAAAAACGAAAGAAGCGGGATAAATCCCACAAATCGGGTAAATCGGTTTCAGTCTGCTCCGGGTCCAGCAAGCGTAAATCTACTGATCCCACGGGGCATGGCCGGGCTGTGGAAAATATCAAACTGCAATCCCGGCCGATTGCTTCCTCCAGGGTAAAGTTTCCCCTCCTGACAGAAAAACCCCGCTATACGACAAAACTTATTGATATCGGTGCCAATCTGCTGGGTTACGGTACACCGGTGTTTCCAGATATTGACAGCGTTGTGCGTCAGGCAGCAGAATCCGGCGTTGGTGATATTGTGATTATTGGTGCCACTATTCCTGTATCGAAACAGGCGCAGACCCTGTTGAGTTCCCAGCCAGATTCAGGACCTGAAGAGCTGACGGGTGCGGCTACGGCCCGGTGCTCATTGCATTTTATGGCCGGCTGCCATCCCCATAAAGCTTCAGATTTTGCCCGGGACGGCGGGCGCCCGGCACTGAGGGACGTGATTATGGCCGCCAACCAGGGGCAATGTATCGCTGTAGGTGAGTGCGGTTTGGATTATAAATATCTGTCGTCGCCGGAGGATGTACAGAAGGCGGTTTTTCGCGAACATCTTGAACTGGCAGTGGAACTGCAAAAGCCACTGTTTCTCCACGAGCGTGGCGCTCATAACGATTTTATTGATCTGCTCAGCCCATACATCCCTCGCCTGCCCACTGCCGAATCAGCCTGTATCCACTGTTTCACCGGCAACTGGGAACAATTGCAGACTTATCTGGACCTGGGTTGCTCCATCGGGATTACCGGGTGGATTGCTGGCTCGCACAAGTCAGCCGTCGTTGCGGCCCTGCGCACTGCAGGTTGGGAAAGACTTCGAGATCGACTGATGATTGAGTCTGATGCTCCGTCTTTGCTACCGAAATACATTATGCCAACGAAACCGGAATCACAGTATGAAAAAAATGTGCCGGCAAATCTTCCTTATGTATGCTGCGCATTAGCATGGATTCTAAAGGTTGATCCGGAAGAAGTGGCTAAGGCCACGACGGAAAATGCCAGACGAATCTTCCTGAATGTGATTCCGGAAAATGGTCTTTAAACACCTGAAGCATGGCTGGCTCAGTAACAGGAAACGTGACAGACACAAACCTCTCTTTGAAGTCATCTTCAGCCAGAAGGTCAGCGAACAACCCCGCAATATCAGCTGCGTCATGGGCAAAAATACCACAGCCCCAAGCCCCCAGAATCAAATGTTTCACCCCATTGTTGGCAGCGACAGACAGGATCTTTCTGGCACGACCATACATTGCCTGCTGAATGGTCTCCTCCGCTATGCCATTGCAGAAAGGCCGGTCCACTGCCGCAGCGGTGATAAAAGAGATCAGGTAAGGTGATACCGGATTGCCGTGATCATCTTTAAATACCGGCACATCCGGTGAATAGAGGATCGTATCAGAGTAAAGCCCCCGATGGATTCCGTAATGTTGCCTGTTGTAAATGTACATCTGCTTTCCTGTGTCACTGTCCAGAGAAGCAAAAAGTGCGGAGGCTCTTGCCAAGCTGTCTTCCTGTGTGTTGGTTCCATCCCGAAACATGCCGCCGGGCTCAACGGCTGAGGCAAAATTCAGGCAAGCCACGTGGTCTTTGCCATTCACCCCGGCAATCCGCTGGCATGCTGCCAGAGACGATTCCTGCGTAACCTCAATATCGGTAAGGGGATAGAAGTAATTTGAAGGGGGTAGCAGAGGGATGGTTTCGTTTGCACCATAGAACAGAGTATTGGCAATACACCGATCAATGGTCGCTTTAAGATTTATCGTTGTGCCATTTAAGCTGAACGATTTGCAATTCATTATCGCCACTGTTTCCAGCGCGATTCTCCTGAACTCTGCCTGCCCTGGGTTCATACCGGTTCTCTTGGCCGATGATGCCACTGTTCTGGTACTAATGGATTTTCCCGGACGATCTGAAGGCCCATGTTTTAAGACGGGCGCCCCAGAAGTTCTGACGTTTTGCTTCTTCTTGTAAGCTTGCGACGGCTTTACAGCAGGCTGTCTGGCTACGGGTCCCATTGTCTTCGCCCTTATCAGGAGGCTGTCATTTCTGAAGTTGTACTCGTTAAAAACAGACTTAACAGATCCAGGAATACCTGTTTTTCACCCACGAATGTGATCAGTTCATGTTTCAGAAAATTATCCAGGGTTATCATTGGATGACCACAAAATTCAACACCATGACTAAGACAAAAGTTCAAACTGTTCTCGCAGGTATTGTTCCAGCTGGTAGTGCCAGCACTCCCTGGCGAAATTCATCAGGGGAATGTAGTCACCACGGGTTTTGATGTAATCGCCCTCCTGCAGCAGCTCCTTAACCAGTGTCATAAGTCCGCCCATGGTGGCTGCCGCGATCAGGGTTCCATACTTTGTGCTGTTTTTTTCAAAGGTTGCGTTAAGACTGCGCAGGTACTTGACCATCTCGTAGTCACCGACCTGGGCTGCAGCCCAGATCGGGGTCTCGCTGCCGGTACTGTTGGCATTCACATCCACACCCTGTTCGAGGAAATACCTGACCAGCTTATGGTCACGGACCTTGACCGCAGCATAGATCGGGGTATCGCTGCCTGAGCTTGACGCATTGACGTTGGCGCCCTGCTCAACCAGAAACTTCACGATCTTACGGTGGCGATTCTTGACTGCAATATAGATCGGGGTGTCGACACCTTTTCTGCAACCGTCAATGTCAGCACCCTTTTCAACCAGTAATGACACCATATCAAGGCGTCCCGATCGGGCCGCCTCGTAGAGGGGGGTATCCATGCCCTGTTCAGAGCCGTTGACGTCTACGCCGTGTTTAATCAAATACTTCACTACGTCAATGTGACCGTTAATGATGGCATGACAGATCAGGGTATCGCCGTTTTCGTCGGTGTCTTTACTGACACCGGCTTTATACAGGTACCTTACAACGTCAACATGGCCCTGTTTAGCAGCTTCAATGATCGGGGAAGGGAGACATTGGTCGATGATTGCGCCTTGTTGATGCAGGTAGCGCACCAGCTCCAGGTGCCCCCCCCGGGCTGCTGCTGCCATGGGGTGGTCATGCCACCAGTGCATATTGATATCTGCGCCCTGTTCCAGCGATGCTTTAATGGCATCAATGTTGCCAGTCCGGGCCGCCTCAATCAGTTGATCATTCTGCTCTATCTGCTGCTCACTCAGCAGTTTGGAGGTGTTTACAATGGTCGAATGTGAAGCCACGGGTCCGGCGCTGTTTTCAGGTACGGTGATCTTTCTTTTTTTACCCTTTGTGGTCTGGCCGTCATGGCCGGGCGCGGGGGGGAGTTCACGCTTTGCTTTCGGTTTTTTACCTTTTCCTTTTTCGTCACTGGCTTGAACGGATGCCGGAGCAGACGATGAAGAACCGGCCGTAGCAAGATAGTTACCCCTGATATCCATAGTCCTGAAACCTCTGATGGCATTTCCTTACTGTTGACCATCAAATTTTGTCTTTTATCCCGGTCACGTCAATTAACACAATGAAATACCACATTATTGCAGGCCAGACCGACCCGGGTTACTCCTGACCCGGGGATTTTCACAGCTAAACTTGATTATTTACGTTTTTATACCAGACTGATCTCCTGGTCATATTCGCACATCAACCAGTGTTTCTTAAATGGATTCTTTTGAATGAAATTTACTAATAAATGAAGGTTTATCAGGAAGTATCCAATGTACACACATGCGTTAAACACTCTTAAACATTCAATACCTCTCGCAAACAGCCAATTATCAGCAATGGCTGCCAACCCGCTTCGAAACGGCGCAGGTAACAAATTCTTTTCCGGACGGGTTGTCTTGAGACAACTCATACAGGAACTGCATATTTCGACCCGCTCGCCACTGTGCGATTCTCCGGATGATAAATTCAGGCCAGTGGATGGCCGAATTGGTGTTGAGGATAATATTAAAACTGATACGCCATTTCCAAACAGTGGTGATCATTATTATCAATTTAACAATGACAAGGACTACAAGAACTATAAGCGAGCTGCTTCTGATTTTCACACACGCCCTGGCGGATCTATTATGAACTCAGTCACTCCTGACGATCTCAATGCATTCAAGCCAATTACCTTACCGGTTGTGGTTTGTAACCACCTGTCAATACAGCCCAAGGGTACGGAGGTATTCAATGGGCATCAGCTGATTGTCTGTGAAACCCCAGATATGCGGTTGACCCGTCGGCCTGACTGTGAGTGCAATACCCTGTTTCTTAAAAATACTGATACTCAGGAATTGGGTAAGCTGGTACAGGATAGAAGAATTGATATTCACGCGAAAAAAGCTTCCCACATTGCCCAAACTTCAGCCTATGGCTCCCATGCTACCGTGTTCTGGAATTCTCCACTGCAGGTAGACGACCAAGATATACTTGACCACCTGCAATGGTACTTGAATCAAGAAAGTGTTGATATCGACCAACCCGTCAACCAGGCGCAGCAAACATTACTGCACCAGTTTACTAAAGCAAGCTGCCTTCATTGGCGCAATGGCGAGCAACGGTATCCGGTGGATGCTGATTTAGTGGTGAAATTGCTGTTGAGCCGCGGAGCCTCACTGGTTCCTGACCGCTTTGGCAATACGCCATTACACGTTGCCTGTCAATCTGGAACTGGTCTGGAACTTATGCATATATTGCTGGAGAAGGCCAGTGACAGTCCGGAAATCCTTGACGCCGTTAACAACGACGGTAAAACAGCCCTGTGTGAAACACTGAGTAGAACATCATGGGCTGGTATTGCAGTGCTTCTTTTACGGGCCGGAGCCAGCATCGATGATCCTGACAACAGGTTCGACTACGGTCCGATTGGTTCAATGATCCAACACCGGCGCCTAAGCAGTGAAAACATCAATTTGCTTACTCACTATGGGTTAGATATCAATCACCTTACCAGGGAAGGAATACTTCCGTTCAATGAGTTTGTCAGGAACATGAATAATTATGACTTCTATCGTGATTCCGATACTCTTCTTTACTTGATAAAATCAGGGTTGCCCATTAACCGCCTTGATCATGCTGGCCAGTCATTGCTCTCCATGTGTTTCAATGCTTTTGAAGAAAATGGCGAAGAAGACAGCGGGTTTAATCGAAAGCTGGAATTATGCAGTTTCGTCCTGAAAGCTGCCTACAAATACAATTTCCCCGGAAATATCGACGCGCTGAAGGGCGCTTTTTCCGATGCACTGATAGAAACACGCGCGAAGGATATTGGCAACCTGTTAACAGGCTATGCGGAGGTATTCTATCTGATTGATAGCACCACTGAAGTCATTGCCGACAACTTGAGTGAGCAAAACAAGCTGAAATTGGAAGCATTGCTGGCCAAAGCCAGAGATATACATTGTCCAGATCCGGATGTAAGTCTTCGCCCTTTTGTACACCTGCCGAATGAACCTTTTTCGCACTCATGTAAAGATTCTTTTATGCATCAGATGTTAGCCAGGTACAGTGCACCCTTTACCGATTTTATCAGGGTTGGGCTAGAGTTGGATCTGGATTGTCTTTCAGCAAAAGATAGTGACGGGAAAGTAACTGTTTTTGATGCGGCTGATAAAGCTGACGAGCCAGATGTGACAAATGAGGCAGATGACTCTCAAGGTGACGATTCCATTCAATATTCAGATATCAGAATATATGACTGGCTGTTTGAACATCGCTTTGAAGCATTACGCCAACTGCTTTATTCACACAGAGAACTTCATGAAGCTATCTGTCAACATAAACACGGTCTCGTGCGTGAATTATCGACTGACAATAAAGAAAGGCTTGATCAATTGCTCTGGGAAACGGGTGTTCAGCCTGAATTTTCTTGAGACGAGCAAGTCTGAATGATCATGGAGAGTATGGTGGTGGCGGGTCCACAGTGCCTGCCAGTTGTTGCTCCATGGCGTATGGTGTTGGTGATTCTTGAGGGGAGTATGGTGGGGGTGACTCGTACGGTGGAGGCAATTCTCGTGGGTCTTCAGGGATGTATGGTGGTGGCTGTTGGGGGTATCGAAAGGTTATCGCGTCATTGATTGCTACTGCCGGAGCATGACATATAACCCGGGATAACTGTACTGATGGTTCTGCGGGGGCTGCATGCCGACACCGAAGGTATACACTCTGGGCGATACAACCGGAAATGTTACCTGCAAAACCACCTGAGGCAAAAGCTGTAAAAGCCCCGGGGATACTTGACAAAGCGAAAGTACCCGCAACAGTAACAGTCATTGCAACAGACAGGCCTACTGGAAGACCTGCAGCCAGATACACAGCCGTTGCTTTTGAGAGTGAAACCGTACGTCCGAAAAAACGGAGCTGACAAAATATCGAATCTCGATCACCCATCGGCTCATTGGCTGCTGCCTGAATCCGGGGCGTCGGACTATTTGTGGCAGTTGATCTCAATGGTTGCATAGAATTAGCCAAAATAGTTTTATGCCCATTCAGACTCTGAATGTAGAAAAAAGTTCATCATTCCCGGGTTTCCCGCCTCCAAACCGGTTCCACAATCTTCCACAATCCACAGAATTATTTATGTGGTAACAGTGCAGCGATAAATTTTTGAAATGCCAATCATAAGCCAGGAAACTCAGCGGTGATAATCTGCCCGAAAGTGCCGTGAAACAAATGAACGACACACGCCGATTATAGGGAATGGCCTGCATCCGAAAATGCAGACCTGCCATTTTCAGCCTAATTTTCGCCCCTTGTTCGCCGCAATCCTCAGCCGCAATGCATTCAACTTGATAAACCCTTCAGCATCCCCTTGGTTGTAGGCACCCGCATCGTCCTCAAAGGTCGCAATGGTTTCATCAAACAGAGAGTCGTCAGAACGCCTGCCAACCACCGTAACATTTCCCTTATACAGCTTGAGGCGAACGTCACCATTCACCGGCTCCTGGCTTTCATCAATCATCTTCTGGAGCATTTCCCGCTCCGGTGACCACCAGTAACCGTTATAGATCAGCCTGGCGTAGCGCGGCATCAGCTCATCTTTCAGGTGGGCCACTTCCCTGTCCAGGGTTATGGATTCAATGGCCCGGTGCGCTTTCAGCATGATGGTACCTCCGGGCGTTTCATAACAGCCCCGGGACTTCATGCCCACATAGCGGTTCTCGACAATGTCCAGACGACCAATGCCATTTTCGCCACCAATACGGTTCAGGTAGGCTAGTACCTGCGCTGGCGTCATTTCATCCCCATCAATGGCAACAATATCCCCTTTGCGATAGGTCAGATTCAGATAGGTCGGCACATCCGGGGCTGATTCAGGCGATACGGACCAGCGCCACATATCTTCTTCCGGCTCCGCCCATGGATCTTCCAGAATGCCGCCTTCATAGGAGATATGCAGCAGGTTGGCATCCATGGAGTAAGGTGATTTGCCTTTCTTGCGCTCCACGGCAATTCCGTGCTCATCGCAATAAGCCAGCAGTTTTTCCCGGGAATTAAGGTCCCACTCACGCCAGGGCGCAATCACCTGCACCCCCGGCTTCAGTGCATAAGCACCCAGCTCGAAACGCACCTGGTCATTACCTTTTCCGGTGGCACCGTGAGCGATGGCATCGGCACCGGTTTCATTGGCAATTTCAATCAGGCGCCTGGAAATAAGCGGTCTGGCAATGGAGGTGCCCAGCAGGTATTCACCCTCGTAAATGGTATTGGCACGGAACATGGGAAAGACAAAGTCACGGACAAACTCTTCGCGCAGATCATCAATGTAGATCTCCTTAATCCCAAGGGCTTCCGCCTTGGCCCGGGCTGGCTCAACCTCTTCCCCCTGCCCCAGGTCCGCCGTAAAGGTGACGACTTCACATTCATAAGTGTCTTCCAGCCATTTTGCAATCACTGAGGTGTCCAGGCCGCCGGAATAGGCCAGAACGACTTTATTAATCTTTTTCATTGCTCAACTCCAACTACATGCCGCAACAGGAACCTGCAGACATTAAAGGGTAAAAATTCTTTTTTTATGCATAATAATTCATATTTAAAGCTTCGCCAAGATGGTTTAATCATTATTTGGTTCAAGCCAGGGCTGTTGTAGATAAACCCTGGAGCTTATCTCAGTCAGAAAGGCAGAAGCACGGATTATACCTACTCCCGTTATGTCTATTTTCTCAGCCACCTACTATCAAAATTTCCTTTTTTTCGCTAGGATGCCCATCCGGTTCGATCATATAACCGGAACAGGTACCTTCCCAAATGAGCCAATTACTGACCATTACCCGCCCTGATGACTGGCATCTCCACCTTCGTGATGGCAGTGTTCTGACTGAAACGGTGGCAGCCACTGCCAGGACCTTTGGCCGGGCGATCATTATGCCCAACCTGGTACCACCGGTAACGGATGCCGACCTGGCCAGCCAGTACAAAACTCGTATTCTCGGGCAGGTACCGGCTGATTGGTCATTTCAACCATTGATGACGCTGTATCTGACCGATAAAACATCCCGTGAAACCATCCTCAATGCCCATAACCGGGGTGATGTGGTTGCACTTAAACTCTACCCTGCCGGTGCAACCACCAATTCTGATTCCGGCGTGACCAATCTCGAAAATATTCACGACGCCCTGGAAGCCATGGCGGAATGCGGTCTCCCTCTGCTTGTGCATGGTGAAGTGACTGACGCGGACATCGATATCTTTGACCGGGAAAAGGCATTCATTGACCGCCACCTGGTTAAACTGGCAGAACGCTTCCCGACCCTGAAGATCATCATGGAGCACATCACCACGGCTGATGCTGCACAGTTCGTCGGGGAAGGTGGCGACAATCTGGGCGCTACCATTACTGCCCATCATTTGTTGTATAATCGCAACCATATGCTGGTTGGTGGTATCAAACCCCATTATTACTGCCTGCCGATTCTCAAGAGAAACCGGCATCAGCAGGCGCTGCTGGCAGCAGCAGTAAGCGGCAATCGTCGCTTCTTCCTGGGAACTGACTCAGCACCCCACGCCATTGGCGCCAAAGAGTCCTCCTGTGGTTGTGCAGGCTGCTATACAGCACCAGCAGCCATTGAACTCTATGCAGAGGCCTTTGAAATGATGGGCGCCCTGGATAAACTGGAAGCCTTTGCCAGCTTCAATGGCCCCGATTTTTATGGCCTGCCAAGGAACCAGGACACCATTACCCTGGTAAAAGAAGACTGGACCATGCCAGAATCCATTGCCTTCGGTGACAACCGGGTGAAACCTCTGAGAGCCGGTGAAACCGTTTCCTGGCGCCTCAAATCATAGCCACGGGCTGAAACAGCCTTGAGCTGAAACAGCCATGAGCTGAAACAGCCATGAGCAAAAACAGCCATGAGCAAAAACAGCCATGAGCAAAAGAAAATACCGCTGTTGCTGCCCCATGAAAATGGTTGCAAACAGCGGTATTTTTTACCGTTAAAGAGTAAGGAGAAGCCTTTGAGGGCCGATGACAGCCACTCCATGGCCAGCAGATTCCGCGGCTTTCTGCCCGTGGTAATTGATGTGGAAACCGGCGGTTTTAATGCCGCTACGGATGCACTGCTGGAAATAGCAGCCACCGTGATCGAAATGGATGAACACGGATTTATCCATCCCGGTCCATCGGAGTCATACCATATCAAGCCATTCGAAGGCGCCAATATTGAAAAGGCCGCTATCGATTTCATTGGTATTAACCCCTTCCACCCGTTGCGGATTGCCATGGCAGAAGAGGATGCCATCAACCGGATTTTCCGTTCAGTCCGTAAAGCGGTAAAAAGCCAGGGATGCAACAGAGCGGTGCTGGTTGGGCATAATGCGTCGTTCGACCTGGGATTTGTTTTGGCGGCAGCTGGGCGCTGTGATGTGAAACGGAATCCGTTTCATCCGTTCTCCTGCTTTGACACCGCTACGCTGGCCGGTCTGGCCTATGGGCAGACGGTACTGGCCAAGGCCTGTGCCGAAGCGGATATTGATTTTGATAAATCAGAGGCTCATTCCGCCCGATACGATACGGAAAAAACCGCTGAACTGTTCTGTACCATTGTGAACCGCTGGAAAGACCTGGGTGGCTGGCTCTGATAGCCATTGACAGCCTGGCTGGCCTTTTCTTTACCCTGAATAGCCAGCCATTATCCTGGATTATACCGCCCCTTTTCTATTGCCACTGCGCTGCTCAAGATCCAGCAGGTATTGCTTCATCGCCACCCCATAGGCATAACCGGTCAGCTTACCGTTTTTCCCAATGACCCTGTGACAGGGCACAATGATCGCCACCGGGTTTGCCCCATTGGCTGCCCCCACTGCCCTGACCGCTTTAGGTCGGCTGATGCTGCTGGCAATATCCTGATAGGAGCAGCTATGCCCATAACCAATCTGTTGCAAGGCTCTCCATACCTGCTGCTGAAAGTCGGTACCATGAAGATCCAGCGCCACGGTGAATCGGGTTAACTCTCCACGAAAGTAGGCCTCCAACTCGTCTGTGGCTTGAGCAAGATGATTATTAATAGTCTGTTGTACGACAATCAGTGTATTGTCAGCAGGGCTGGCTTCAGCCTGCAAGCCATGATTATTGGTACGTTTAACAGAGACAATGCCATCGGCCGATGCCATAACGCTGAGACGCCCGACCGGTGAGTCCAACCATTGATAACCGACGGGATTCCCGTCAAGCATAACGTGCATAGGCGTTTCACCAATTTCAGCGTCCCCCGAACTAAAAAGGAGAGCGTGTTAAATACAGTACAGCTTCGCCAGGTACTCTGCCACTGAGTGATCATCACAATGACCGATACGCTCATAACCAGGCAGACTGTTCACCAGGGATGGGTCAGCATTGCCCATCACCACACCTTTACCGACGCTGGACAGCATCTCCAAGTCATTCATGCCATCACCAAAAGCGATGGCATCCTGCAGGCCATAGCCTTTCAGCTTCAGTACCTCAGCCAGTGCCGTCCCCTTACAAACCCCCGGTGCCATGATTTCAAAGCATTCAGGCAGAGAGTAGGTCGTATAGAGCTGGTCACCATACCGTTCACGGGTCCGGTCAGACAATGGCAATAACTCAGCGTGGGATTTTGCGACAAAAAAGATCTTCTGGATGGCCGTGGTTGCCACCGTATCAAAATCAGTCCGGTGATAGGTAAAGCCGCTCTCCTTACTGAACGCATGGAGGTCCTCATGCTCAACCTCAACCAGCCACTGTTCACCCTGATAAACGTTGGTGTGAACCGTATCCTCAAAAGGTTTTCGAAGGGACAATAATGGATGCACCAGCCCGGGATCAATATCGTGCTGAACAATCATCTCTCCTTTTGGATTATGAACCCTGGCACCATTGCTGGTGATCAGGTACATATCCACGCCAAGCTGTGCCCTTATTCTTTCCACATCTTGAAAGTGGCGGCCGGTGGCAAAAATAAATTTGATCCCTTTCTCACTCAGCTGCTGAATGACTTCACGGGTTCTGGGAGAAAGCTCATGCTGTTTGTTAAGCAGAGTCCCATCAAGATCGGATACAACCACTGGATACATAATTACCCCTTGCAAATCCTATTGCAGATTTAAGGAGGAGGAAGAGTATCCTGAAGTAACAGGAAGCAGGCAATCCTTCTCTCCCCTGAAGCAGATAACGGCTAAAGTAAAACCCGGGGGGAAATCGTTCAATCAGTAGTTTTCTCAGTCATTGAGAATTCACATAGCTTTTATTCAGGCAGTGAATAAAAGCTATGCAAGCAGTCAATCAGGCGAATGCCAGTTCCCCATCCTGCACCGCCACCTTGATGGTATCACCAGGCTTGTATCGGCCAGACAGAATGGCTTCGGCCAGCGGATTTTCGATACTCCGCTGAATAGCCCGCTTCAATGGTCGCGCACCATAAACCGGGTCAAAACCGACGTTTACCAGCTGATCCATTGCCTCATCAGAAAGCACCAGACTGAGATTATTGTCTGCCAGCCGACGATCCAGGTTAGCCAGCTGTATACTGGCAATGGATTTAATCTGGCTGGCGCCCAGCGGATGGAATACCACCACCTCATCAATCCGGTTAACAAACTCTGGCCGGAAGTGCGTTCCAACCACCTCGATCAGGGTACTCTTCAGCTGTTCAAAATCGGTTTCACCGGTCTCTTTGTTCTGGAATGTCTGAATAAGGTCGGACCCCAGGTTTGACGTCATGACAATAACGGTATTCTTAAAGTCCACCGTTCTCCCCTGACCATCGGTCAGACGACCATCTTCCAATACCTGAAGCAGAATATTAAACACATCCGGATGTGCCTTCTCCACCTCATCCATCAACACCAGTGAGTATGGCTTGCGACGCACGGCTTCGGTCAGGTAGCCACCTTCCTCATACCCTACATACCCCGGAGGCGCGCCTAACAGGCGGGAAACCGAGTGTTTTTCCATAAACTCGGACATGTCGATACGGACGATGGCATCTTCCGTATCGAACAGAAACTCTGCCAGGGCCTTACACAGCTCAGTCTTGCCAACCCCGGTTGGGCCAAGGAACATGAATGATCCGTTGGGACGGTTTGGATCCGCCAACCCGGCCCGGGAACGCCGCACCGCATTGGAAACCGCAACCACTGCCTCATCCTGGCCAACCACGCGTTTATGGAGCGCTTCCTCCATACGCAGCAACTTCTCTTTCTCGCCCTCCAGCATCTTGGCAACCGGAATGCCCGTCCATTTGGACACCACTTCGGCAATCTCTTCTTCAGTTACCCGGTTCCTCAACAGCTGATGCTCGCCAGTTTCCAGGGCATCCGCCTGTGCCAGCTGTTTTTCAAGCTCAGGCAGGGTTCCATACTGAATTTCGGACATTCTGGTTAAATCACCGGCCCGCCTGGCGGCTTCCAGCTCAATCAACAGCTTTTCCCTTTCCTCACGAAGCTTTTGCCCACCCTGCAACTGGGCTTTTTCCGCTTTCCAGATATCTTCCATGTCGGAATACTCGCGCTCCAGTTCACCAACCTGCTCATTCAGTCTGGCCAGACGCTCCCTGGACGCGTCATCATCTTCTTTCTTCAGGGCTTCCTGCTCTATTTTCAGCTGGATCAGGCGACGCTCCAGTCGATCCATGGCTTCCGGCTTGGAGTCCATTTCCATACGAATACGGCTGGCGGCCTCATCAATCAGGTCAATCGCCTTATCCGGCAGTTGTCGGTCAGTGATGTAACGCTGGGAAAGTTTGACCGCGGCTATAATCGCCGGATCAGTGATATCAACACCGTGATGGGCCTCGTAACGCTCTTTCAGGCCACGGAGAATGGCAATGGCATCCTCTTCCGTTGGCTCATCCACCAGCACCTTCTGGAAACGCCGTTCAAGGGCTGCATCTTTCTCAATATACTGCCGGTACTCATCAAGGGTGGTAGCACCGACACAGTGCAACTCACCCCTGGCCAGCGCAGGCTTCAGCATATTCCCGGCATCCATGGCACCATCAGCTTTACCGGCGCCCACCATGGTATGAATTTCATCAATAAACAGGATGATCTGGCCTTCCTGCTTGGCCAGGTCGTTCAGAACCGACTTCAGCCGCTCTTCAAACTCGCCCCGAAACTTGGCACCGGCAATCAATGCGCCCATATCCAGCGATAGCAGTCTTTTCCCTTTCAAACCTTCCGGTACTTCACCATTGACGATGCGCTGGGCAAGACCTTCGACAATCGCGGTTTTACCAACGCCCGGTTCACCAATAATCACCGGATTGTTTTTGGTCCTGCGCTGCAGAACCTGGACCGTCCGCCGGATTTCATCATCCCGGCCTATGACCGGATCCAGCTTTCCTTCCTCCGCACGCTCGGTAAGATCAATGGTGTATTTGCTCAGGGAGTTGCGGTTATCTTCCGCATTCGGATCGTTGATTGCGTCGCCACCGCGGATGTTTTTAATGGCATTTTCCAGAGCTTTCTGGCTGACTCCCTGACTGCCCAGTAATTTACCAAGCGGACCACCATCTTCCATCATGACCAGCAGCAGGGTTTCACTGGAAATAAACTGATCACCAGCCTGTTGTGCTTTTTTATCCGCAAGGTTGAGCATTCGATACAATGCCTGGGACGTCTGAATATCACCGGTCGGCGATGACACCCGGGGCAGCTGTTCCAGGATACCGGTCAGCTCACCACGAAGGGTATTCACATCGAAGCCAACCTGCATCAGCAGAGGCTTGACCGAGCCTCCCTTCTGATCAATAAGCGCAAGCAAAAGATGGACGGGCTCAATCTGACTGTTATCTTTACCAATAGCCAGCGATTGGGCATCTGACAGGGCTGACTGGAGCTTGCTGGTCAGTCGATCCATTCTCATAATGACCTTCTCCTACTCATGATCTCTAATCCGGTTCTTGTACCAATCGAACTTTCCGGAAGGCTGTCCGGGAATAGCGCCCGACTATTCCCGGACAGCCTTCCGGGTAGCCAGAAACCTGGGGTTCATATGGGCTTCATATAAGTTCATATGGATTGCTACTTATATAGTGCGGCTATGGGACATTTCAAGGGTGGACGAAAAATCATAGCCGCGAAAAGTTTTTTTTATCAACAGGAACCAATCAGCCCGGGCGCTGTCCGAAGATCATCACCATTTTGTATTTCCGCGTCTGGTATACCGTGGCGAGGATGGCAGGAATCAAAGATTATCTGAATGAACTTTTTGGGAGGTATTGCCTTGCAAAGTTTAACCCGGCAGAGTCAAAAGGTTTCTGTCCCTCCGGATGCCTACCAAAAAAAACCTCAAAACAGCAATGTCGGGTATAAACACAGGCAATTTGCAGTAATAGAAACCATAAGCTCCCCAGATCACTTCTTCAGGGATGTCAAAGACCTGCCTGCTGACTCAGGGAGAAAATTTCCCACTGTTCCCCCAGGCAGCGAATGGATCAAGATAGCGCGGCGAAAAACAATACCTGTTCCGTCAACGACACATCTGAGTACTTTCCAACCGATACCCAGGCCAGCAAATAAACATGACCCGGAAGACAGCCGTTGTTTAATTACCCACTGCAACGACAAACAACAGGAAGTCCATCACCAGACGCCCAGCTACCGATATCCCTGTTCACTCCCTGCTATTCCTGAAGATTCTGGTGAACCTTTTCCCTCCTAGGAGCCTGACCGAGAATAGCGCCCGTAGCGAGGATGGCAGAAAATTGAGGATAAAAAGTCGGAAATTTTTAGTGAATAGTGGTTCTATTTGCTAAAAATTTCCGACTTTTCAGACCAATTTGCTGCCACCGCAGTAGGGCAGTCTATTCTCGGTCAGGCTCCTAGATCTGTATCAGGGCCGAGTCGGCACCCGCCAGACCAGGGAAGCAAACCTTCCCGACGCCTGTCCATCACGGCGGTAAGAATAGAAGAGATCAGACTGGTCACAGGAACAGAATCCACCGCCGTATATCTGGTTAACGCCGTGTCTGTTCAGCCGTCTGCGTGCCAGAAAATAAAGATCGGCAAACCAGCGATCACCACTTCCGGGGTTGAATGCATCAGAACAACCACTGTCTTGCGCCAGGAACTGCTCTCTGACTTCCGGTCCAACCTCGAAATTATGCTGGCCGATGGCAGGTCCCAACCAGGCCATTACTGTTTCCGGAGGCACTTCCATGGAATTAACCGTCGCTTCAAGAACCCCGGCCACTAACCCTTTCCAGCCAGCGTGAGCCGCAGCCACCACCGTTCCATCCAGGTTACAGAACAGAACCGGCAAGCAGTCGGCCGTTAACACAGCACAGGCTGATCCCGGTTGGCGGGAAACAGAAGCGTCTGCTTCCGTTTCCTGGTGATCAGCATTGGCATCAGCAACCTCAACACCGTGCACCTGCTTTAACCACAGTGGGGATTTTTCAAGATCGAGATCCTGCTGAAGCAGCTGCCGATTTGCCCGAACCGTTTCCTGGTCATCACCCGAGTAAAGCCCAAGGTTGAAGCTGGAATAACCCGCTTCACTCAGCCCCCCCTTTCGGGTAGTCACTAATGCTTTAACACCGTCCGGCGCAGGCCAGTCAGCCCAGAGATAGCGCTCACTGCTCACTCATAATCTCCTCTGCTTCCATTAGAGAGCGGCTCATTTTCGCCCAGGCTGTCCAACAACGCCCGGAAATCAACGGTCAAGGGCACCTCCCATTCCATATACTCTCCCGTCACCGGGTGTATCAGACCAAGCTGACGGGCATGAAGGGCCTGACGCCTGAATGCCCTCAGCACTTTTTCCAACGCGGCCGGACATGACTTGGGCAACTTAAGCCCGCCACCATAAAGGTCATCACCCACCAGGGGGAAGTGCTGGTGACTCATATGCACACGAATCTGATGCGTTCTACCGGTTTGCAGGTTAAGCCGGATATGCGTGTGAGCCTGATAACGCTTTACTACCCGGTAATGGGTTACAGAAGGCTTTCCACCCCGAACGACGGCCATCTTCAAGCGGTTTTGCGGGTGTCGGCCGATCGGCGCATCAACCACACCACCTCCGGTCATTACACCTCGCACAACGGCCTCATATTCGCGATGAACCGTTCGGTCCTGCAGCTGTGCAACAAGATCGGTATGCGCTGCCAGAGAACGGGCAACGACCATAAGGCCGGTGGTATCCTTATCCAGCCGGTGCACGATTCCGGCCCGGGGCAAAGCGGCATTATCCGGGTAGTGATACAACAGGGCATTGAGCAGCGTGCCGGTATAGTTTCCCGCAGCGGGATGAACCACCAGGTCGGCAGGCTTATTGATCACCATGATCTCGTTATCCTGATAAACAATATCCAACGGGATATTTTCCGCTGCCCATTGCCCCTCGGGCTGAACCTCAACCGACAGAGATAACTTTTCGCCACCATAGAGTTTTTCTTTCGGTTTACGGGCCTTGCCATCCACCACCAGAAAACCCTCACGAATCCAGTCCTGCAGACGGGCCCTGGAAAACGTCGGGAAACAGGCCGCCGCTATCTGATCAAATCGACGCCCCCCCTGATCATCAGGCACCGTGACGCTCTCTTCAATGAGATCTTTAATAGGATGTTTACTAACTTCGCCCATTCAGCAACACTCAATCCGGAAATCTACTTTCACTACCGACAAATCAGACAGCACATGGTTGTAACAAAGAGGCCGGAAAATCTTGTCTTTTCGTTTTCCGGCATACTATGTTTAAATGCAGGTTTAAACGCAGGTTTAAACAAGCCTTTTTATCGGTTCGAAGAGTTTATCACAAGAAGTCTCTTAGGCCTGAGTGGTTGTCGAGAGCAACAGAAAATGATGTACCTTATCGTTAACACTGTGATAAGTCCCGTTGTTCATGGCTCACTTCAGTCACTTGATTCCCCGGCAGCCGCTGATGTGCAAATGATGTGCAAAGAGTACGGAAACCAATCACCACCATGACAATCTTGACTGAAAAATTGACCCGGTTACGGTCCTCGTTTGTGACGAGATCCATTTTGATGGTGTTTGCAGCCATCATCCTGGCAGGCTGTGCATCAACCGAAGATCAAGAACAACTTCCGGAATCCCTGTCTGAGGCAGAACTTTATCAGCTCTCCAGTAAGGCTCTTGATGACGGCCGCTACGCTGAAGCCATTAAATCACTGAGGACCCTGGAGTCCCGCTACCCCTTCGGAGCATTTGCTGAACAGGCACAGCTTGATATCATTTATGCCTATTTCAAAAATGCCGAACCTGAAGCCTCCAGGGCGGCAGCTGACCGCTTTATCCGCCTGCACCCACAACACCCTGATGCCGACTATGCCTTTTATATGAAAGGGCTGGCGTCTAACACAGCGTCCATGGGCCTGCTGGAACGCTACCTGCCAATGGATCTGACCCGTCGTGACCCAGGCCAGGCCCGGGTATCTTTTAACGAGTTTTCTGAATTGCTGAGTCGCTATCCTGACAGTAAATACGCACCGGATGCCCGCCAGCGTATGGTCGCCCTCCGTAACCGGCTGGCAGAGTACGAAATTCATGCGGCCAACTATTATCTCAAGCGCAAGGCCTATGTTGCTGCGGTCAACCGTGGTCGCTATGTTGTCGAGAATATGCAGCAGACGCCTGCCGTTCCCGAAGCCCTGGCCATTATGGTAGAAGGCTATCAACACCTGGCACTGCCAGAACCTGCCGGAGAGGCACTGGAGGTATTGCGGCTAAACTACCCGAACCACCCGGCACTGGACAAGAATGGCAATTTTGTTGGTTACAAGGTTTTTGAAGATGTGGACCCATCGATCTGGAGCACGTTAACCTTCGGCTTGATTGGCAGTTCCAAACCCAAAGTTCAGGATGCCCCGCCCCCACAACCGCCGGTAGTGAACTGACCACCATGGGCATGCCTGATTAGTGGTGCTGGTAAGTTCAGAATTGGTTCGGTTAACTTAAGCAAGTACTGTAAGCAGACTATCCAGTAATAGCGATCGCCTATTCCCGGATAGTCTAAGGCGATATCACTTTCTCAAGGCTATCTGGTTAAAAGCATGACCAAAACCGTTAAATGCCCACAGTGCGGAAAAGCCGTGAAATGGGTTCCCGAAAGCAAGTACCGGCCTTTTTGCTCAGAACGGTGCAAGCTGATTGACTTTGGTGCATGGGCCAAAGAAGAACATACCATTCCGGGAGATCCGGCCTTTGATGACCTCATGTCCCAGGAACTTGATGATGACTTACCCACCCGCCATTAGGCAGTGATGCCATATTTACTCTGTTCTTGCTGGACGTGGGTTTTCAAGACAATATGAAAGCCAATAACAAAAAAACCGGGGTCTCCCCCGGTTTATGGATCCGTTTATTCAAACCTTGCTGCCTCAGGCAACCCCCAGTTTGATATCAAGCGAAAGTTCCTGAGTTATTTTCATCATCCAACTCGACATCGACAAATGTCCAATTTTCCTTAGTATCTGAATCACTTCTTTCATTCAGGAAGGAGTCTTTAAGGGCTTCCTGATCGCTGGGCGTGAGCAGGTCTTGAATTCGAGCGTCAATGTCATGTTCAGACTGAACATCGTCATCTGCTGCGGTTTCATCTGAGAATACTGAAATATCGCTACTGGAATCAGTAGCATCAGTTTCACCCGTTTCCACTCCAGCTTCAGTTGTGCTGTATTCACTGGCCATATCATAACCTACCCAGAATTTATCCAGTGACCTCAGCAGTTCTGGCAACCTCACAAGACGATCAGCGCTTTCTTCCAACTGCAGCCTTTCGTTATCAAGTTGCTTCAGCCGTTCAATAAACTCAGGGACCTTGCTCTGAGTGAGCCTGACGACTCTTTTTTCAGCTTGTCCAGCGCCTGGTACAGTGAAACTTAACTCAACACTTTGCCCATCCTGACCGTTGCCATCTGTAAATGTTGAAACAGCGCCTGTCTCAGGACAATCCCCCATACCTTCCAAAAGCGTCTGCAGATATTTGTCTTGCCAGGGTCTGTTACATTCAGCCGCCAACTGGCTTGACAGAAATTTAGCCCTTAGCTCTTTGCTAATTGATGCCGCCATGAAGTGATCACGGTCCACCTTAAGCTCTTCTACTTTTGCAACATTATCATCCAATGCATTTTGAAGCGCGTCGATTTTAGCGGTCTGTTCTGACAGCTTCTGCTCCTGATCATTCAGTTTTTCTGACTGACATTTAATTTGCGCATCCCTGGCCTGAAGCTCATCATTTTTTCTGTGAATACAACGTATTTTCGAATCCTGCTCTTTAAGGAATGCCTCATTAGCCTTCTTGGTCAGAGCAGCCTTATCCAATTCCGCCTGCTGCCTGAGAACAGCCTGATCTTCATGGGCATTACGAACCAAAGCATTAAATTGACTTTCAGCATGGTTATTGAGGTCAAAATTTAAATACTTTTCTTTCTTGACTTGCGCTTCTGCAGCAGAAAGTCTCTTAATCAGTGCTTCCTTCTCTGCTTTCAGCACTTCAAATTCCGCTTCGGTTGGAATTTTCTTTTCGATTACTTCTTTCTTTTCCACATGCCTGTCATGAAGGCTTCTGATACCATGGATGGCATCACCCACCAGCGAAGGAATGATTCCAAAGGGCACGAAGACTGCAGCAACTGCTCGTCCAAGCCATTTACCCACTGTGCTTCCTGGTTCAAATTTACTGGAAACGCTGTCGGCCACTTTGTGGCACCACCTCACGATGGTCCAATCTCTGTTACGGGGTTCAACAATGGTTACTTGTGGTGCACCAACTGTACCAGGCATAATAACTTCCTCTATTTGTTGTCTGACTATTTATGTAATTGATACTGATGTCTTAGAGAGGAAAATTATGATTTGGTTCAATGGTCAACTATCTTATTTAGAAATTAAGTAAGCC
>NZ_JAHHPP010000008.1 GCF_024606265.1 Endozoicomonas sp. SESOKO1 | reverse complement strand
ATTGTGCGGTATGAGGATACGTATGGGCGGGCGTGATGAGTTATGGGTTGTGAGTGAATGGTTAAGGGGGAATAGGGAATTGGTCTATTCACAATTAACTATTCCCTATTCACTCATAACCCATAACTCACACCTCACAACCCATAACTCACAACCGTCCATCCAGCCTGTCCAGAATTTTCAGGGCTTTCTTTGGATTGCCTGATTCTGCCCTGGCCAGGTAACGGTTATAGGTATCAAACTCTGCCAGGGCGATGCTTGATAATTCATCCATCAATTTGTTCAGGCTGATGTTTCTGGATTTGGCCAGTTGTTTCAGACGTTCATGTTTTTCTTCGGTCAGTCTAATGGTGAGCACGCTCATTGTCGGATCTCCCTGATAAAGTCTTCTGGTTTGCAAATGGTCAGGTGGTCAAACCTCAGTTCTCCTCGACCAATATCTTTAACAGCGACTCATACTCGGTATAAAGGGCATTGCCCATCAGAGGGTTCAACTGTCGATTCAGACAAAGCCTGAGAATCTCCCGGCTTGCGCCGCCACTACCGAGAAGTGCCGAAACAAAGCAGCTGGTATTTCAACGAACTGAATTCTGCTCCTGAGTGTTCATCTGGATGAAATACGTAATGCCGCTTAACTCCATCAGTGAGGCAACGCTGTCGGGCACGTTATAGAGCGAGAGATAGAAATGTCCTGCCAGTTGTACCTGGCAATGAAGGAGTAATTTCAATCCATCACTGCTGACACTTCTGAGTAGCGTACAGTCAAGCACAATATGGCTATTGTCGAGTCTGGTTGCACCCCCTAATGCATTCTCCAGTATTTGGACAGTACTGGTATTAATATCACCATCCAGAATCAATAGTGTGTAGTTTTGATAACTCTCGAGATTAATGGTTAATTCCATACTCCTTCTCCCGGCTTGATCCCTTAATGAGAGGAATATTAAGGGCAGGAGCCGTGGTTTTGCATAACACTCTGGTTACAGAGTCTGACAATAGTGCAGAGCCAGAGTTCATTTCAGGTAGGTGTTTTCTGGCAGGCTGATTTGATGGTAATTGATTGAAATAATATAGATGAATATTTTTGGGCTTTTGTTATCAATGCTGACGGTTTTGTTATTGGTGACACAGGCTGGTTCCAATAACATTATCCGGATCGTATTCGCTGTAATGAAAGGATGTCATTATGTCAGGAAGAATTCGAACAAGCGCTCAGATAATGATTACCGTGGTCAGCTTCCTGGGATGCTATCAGTCAGGGAGTGCATCAGAATCTGTTTTGGCTGCCCAGTATCGCTGCCTGAATCACCGCTACGAAACCAGAAAAGATGGTGGAGGGACTGGGCGCTTGAGTATGCAGGGATAATTGAATCACCCCGTTTCGCCAACGTTATCCCCATTGTAACTCACCGGGTGCGTGAATAGTTCCACCATTGTTTTTGTCATTATTCTGTTGCCATGTATCGTCATGAGTTTTTGATGAATGGCGTGCTTTAGTAGGTGCAGTGATCAGTATAAACCGCTATTATTGCCCTTCCCCTGTTTTCAGGGTGGTTGACCGGGCATCTAAGGGAGTTATGTTATGACGGTATCGACACAGCCAGAAGCGTCACGGAAAGAACCCGGTTTTCTCCATGCTTTCATCACCCTAGCTGCAATTATTGGCGTCATCAGTACTGGACTTTTTGTCCTGGAAGCCAGTCTGCACAGCTTGATTCTGGTCTCTCTGGTGATTGCTTCCCTCAGTGCCTTTTCCCTTGGGTATGATTTTCGTGCCATTCGGGATGCCATGAATACCGGGATTACCGGAGCGCTGACGGCGATTTATATCTTTATACTGATCGGAGTACTGATTGCCGCCTTTATTCAAAGTGGTACCCTGGCAACACTGATTTACTACGGCATTGAATGCGTCAGTCCAGCGTTTTTTCTGCCTGCCGGGCTGGTTCTCTGTAGCCTGATGTCCCTTGCCACGGGTACCAGCTGGGGAACAGTTGGCACCATTGGGGTTGTCCTGATGGGGATTGGGGCCACCATGGGAATACCTGCTCCAATGGTTGCCGGTATGGTTATCTCCGGTGCCTGCTTCGGTGACAAGATGTCACCGGTTTCCGATACCACCAACCTGGCTTCCATGAGCACAAGAGTTGATCTCTATTCCCATATCCGGAGCATGCTGTTTACTACAGGACCTGCCTATATTCTTGCCCTGGCCGTGTTCTCGCTGATGGGGTTGGGTTACGCTGGACATCAGTTACCCGCAGAACAGTTGTCAGCCATGCAGGCTGCTTTAAAAGACACATTCACGATTAATGCACTGACGTTGTTACCGCTGATCGTCATGTTGCTTCTCAGTATGGCCCGTGTTGCCGCAGAACCGAGCATGATGCTGGCATCCTCTGTTGCTGTGCTGCTGGCTATCTTTATCCAGGATCAGAGTCTGTCGACAGTTCTTAACAGTCTTTATGGCGGCGGCAATATTCATACTGGCCTGGAGAGTATTGATTCATTGCTCGGACGCGGTGGCATCACCTCGATGATGTGGACGCTGTCATTATCGCTCATGGCCCTGGCATTGGGAGGCATCCTGGAGCGTTGCCGTTTTTTGCGGGTGCTCATTCAGGCGGTGGTGATCAGAATAAAAAGAACATCGACTCTGGTGGCGACCACCGTCATCGCCTGCTTTACGGGAAATATGACCATGGGGGAAGCTTACCTATCGATCATATTGGGAGGGCAGCTGTTCAGTGATGCCTATGATCAAAAGGGCGTAGATCGTCGTGTGCTTTCGCGCTCTCTGGAAGAAGGGGCTACACTCACAACGGCGTTGATTCCATGGACCACCGGAGGTGCTTTTTTTGCCTCGACCCTGGGCGTTGCTGTGATTGAGTATGCGCCCTGGGCTCTTTTGAACTGGCTCAGCCCGGTGCTTGCCGTGGTGCTTGCCATAATGGGCTTTGGTCTGTTCCGCCAGGATTCGGGCCTTCAACAAACCAGTCATGCAGTTTGATGCCTGTGATGATTATTGAAGGTGGAACAAATTCTGGGCAATGATGGTTTTTATGACAGAATGTCGTTTTGTTTATTCGGCTGAATTTTTTTGTTGTAATTTTACCCGCAGATCCTTGGCCAGTTCTTTTGTATTGGATGGCATTTGCCATATTCTGTCGTGTGGAGAGTGAATGTCTCCAACGACAGGCTGAGAACCGGCCAGCAAAAGCTTTTTGGTAATAGCTGAACAGTTTTTGGTAAGGAGATAGTATTTTTCATTGACCAGTGATGTTCTCCACTTGCTCAGCATGGCATCATTATCCATACCTTCCAATTTGATGATGTTGTCTTCATAAAGCATATCTTTGAAATGCAATATTTCAGTGGAGAGTCCCCAGTTACTATGATCTTCAAACGCTATATCGCCATAGAAGGAAAGGTAGACAGGCTTGTTGCGCTCTTTGTCATAAACAAGCATGGCACTGTGGCGACCACCTCCGAACGTTAATAGGACAGCATCACCAGGCTTATTGCATAATTTCCTTAAATTGTTGGCTCGCTTTTTTACTGAGTTGATGTCTTCCGTCCCTATGGTATCTACATAATTATTATTATGTCCTTTAAAAAAATTAATAATGCCCGACATGGGTATTTTTTTTGGAAAATCAACACCTGTTTTTAGTGCCGAAATTTTAAATTTTGACAAGGCTGTCTTGAATTTTTGATTAATGGATGATGGTAAATTACTGGCTGAAGGTTGTGGGGTGACTGCTCTTGATTGGAATAAGCTTTCTGCCCTGGACTTCGCAGGTTTGTTTGTGACCTGGTCAGAGGTAAACGTTTTTGGTGGCAAGGGTGTATTATTGTTTTTTATTTCAGGCATGATGAAAACTCAGTAATGATTTGATGCTTCCTCAGCGATCTTTGATATTCTGTTTTGATGATTTTAACATTGTCGGCAACCAGCAGCATTAGCTGAGAGATTAGACGACAGTAACGGCTCAAAATCTACTGGCAATCCAGGTTATTTACAATTATCGCACCCCTGATCAATTAGCAAAGCCGGGGAATCAGTATTACTCCAGAGAGCCTGTCCAGAAGATATTTTGAGAATGAAATACTGTCTCTTTTGATATTTTAAGCAAGCTTATTTATTGGTTGCCTGAAGCTAACTTTTTTCATCAAACAGATCCGGTGTCATCTGAATGTTTGGCCATGGAATAAACAGGGCTATCAGGCTGATCATTGCAATAAGAGAAAGATAAATAGCCGGCCCCGAGGTATTATTTGAGTATTTAGCCAGTAATGTTGATGTAAAAGGGGCGATCCCTCCGAAAAGGGCAAACCCAATGTTATAGCAGGTGGCAATGCCGGTATAGCGAATCTCCGTTGGAAAAAAACTGATCAACAGTGGAGGAAGTGCCCCCGATGCGGTTGCTGCCAGAAAGCCGCAGATCAACATGATCTTGTTAAGCTCGGCTGCAGGTGACGAGAAGTACTGAAACGCTGGCCAGGAAATTGTGGCGATAATAACGGCCATAACGCCAAGAATCAGTTTGTGATTAATCAGGTCAGATAACAGCCCGAATATCAGGCAGAGCGGCGATAGCATCAGAAACGCCAGAGTGGTTTGCCAGGCGACGGCTTCCCTGGGAAAGCCCAGTAGCGAAGAAAGGTAGCTTGGCATGTAAATACTGTAGATAGTGACGGTTGCTCCGCACAGGCCAATGGTCATTAATCCGCAGATAACTCCCCGGGTGTGCTTTTTGAAAAGAAGAACAATCGGTATGGAAGCCTGTGCTTTAGTCTGGTCGAGTGCTTCGAATAAGCCGGACTCGGCGAAGTGTTTGCGGATGTGATAGCTGACAATTCCCAGAGACCCGCCAATCCAGAAAGGGACACGCCAGCCCCATGCCTTCATATCTTCTTCCGGGAGGTGCATTTCAAGCATGCCGTGAACGAAGGTACCGAACGATACGCCAATCATAATAGCCACAAACAGAATGCCGATCACCAGTCCACGTCTTTCCGGCGTCGTCTCACTCAGGTAGGTGATCGCTCCCGGAATTTCTCCACCCAGGGAGAACCCCTGGAGTAGCCTTAATATGATCAGAGTGATGGGGGCTGCTGCACCGATACTGTTCCATCCGGGGAGACAGCCCATCAATGCGGTGGTTAGTGCCATCAGAAAGATGGAAAAGGTAAATGTCTTTTTGCGGCCATAACGGTCCCCGAAGTGTCCAAAGACAATCCCCCCCAGTGGCCGGGTCAGATAACCAACGGCAAACGTAGCCAGCGTGGTGAGTAATGAGGTGACAGGGTCTTTTGCAGGAAAGAAGTTCTCGGCAATATAACTGGCCATCAAGCCATATATCAGGAAATCATAAATCTCCAGCATGCCCCCCAGGGATACGGAAGATGCCAGCTTATATTGACTGGAAGATGCGGTGATACCCCGTTTGGATGGTTTAATGGTTTCACCCTCAGCGTTGCGAATAAAGAAAGCCTGAGTCGGGTATGGAATACCGATTAAGAATAGCCCCCGATTTGAGAGCCGTTTTGAAAAAAATTTAATGATGAAAAATCGGTAGTGATTACCAAACCCGTCGTAAAGCATCGCCCAATCGGGCGGTGATATAAGACAGGAG
>NZ_JAHHPP010000102.1 GCF_024606265.1 Endozoicomonas sp. SESOKO1 | reverse complement strand
GAAAACCCTTGACCACCTCATCCGTTGTGACCTGTCGGCCATTCAACACCAGGCCCCTCAGGCAACATTCTGCCTTGAAGCGTGCTTTCCCCAGTATGCCTTCCTGGCTATCCGGGAAATCCCTGACCACTTCGTCCGGTATAACCTGCTGGCCATGCACCGGCAGGCTCCGCAGGCAACATTCCACCTTGAAGCGCCCAATCGCCAATTTGCACCTGTTTCGATCTGGCTTGCGGTTGAACTCCCGAATGACCTGTTCCGGGGTAACTTCCCTGCCGTCATGCAGAATGTTCTGCAAGCACAGTTGTTGCAGGAAGAACCCGCCTCTCAGAGACGTTCTGTCATTTCCATAGGCACTGAGCACACCAGCCGTGGTGACTTGCCGGCCCTGTAATGGTTTGTTTTTCCAGAAAGCATCCTCGATATGTTTGCTATTATCCGGGGTGCTGGCTGTTCCTCTATGAAACTGTTTATGAAACTGTTTATGAAACTGTTGGCTTGAGACGCTTTTGCCGTTAAAACGGCTGCCAGAAGCCCTGTTTGAACTGGCTTGCTGGTCACTAAACGGCTTCCGTCGTGAATAGGTTGATGCGGTTGCTTTCAGAATAAAACCCTGCCACCTAGACTATAAATACTGCCATTTGACCTTAAACTGACTATTAGGTTCCATTTGCCAACGTTTGCTGATCAGGACAGTCAGGATGATGTATGCCCTGTTTTGCCGCAAGATGGAGAGGGGTCATGCTGAAGGCATTTCGGGCATCGACAGCAGCATTTGCCTCAAGCAGGCGTTGACAAACCACGGTATGCCCCCTTTTTGCGGCAAAATGCAGGGGCGCCCTGTCAATTGAAGTGCTGGCGTTGACATCAGCACCGGCCTCAAGCAGGCAATCAACGGCTTCCGGGCAGCCACTTTTGGCCGCAAGATGGAGCGGGGTTTTATTGTCTTTCGTGACGCGGGCATTGACGTCAGCACCCTGATGCTCAATCAGATACTGATAATTTTCACCATATCACTGTCGGTATCCAGTGGCTCAGGAATATTCCCTGAAAAGATAGTCTGGTTGTCCTCATGCTCATAGGGCTTGCGCTCACCGGAACGGTCCATTTCAAGATGTTTAAAATCGAACAGTTCGGTATCAGCCATCTGGGATGGCGCTATATTCTGCATCGCCGTAAAAATTGACTCGATCCGGCTGGGGTTCTTTTTCTCCCACTCAGCCAACATGGCTTTGATGTTTTGCCGCTGCAGGTTTTTTTGTGAGCCACACAGGTTGCATGGAATAATCGGGAACGCCATCTGTTCTGCGAACCGCTTTATATCCTTCTCGCGGCAGTAGGCCAGAGGACGAATGACAATATTCCGCCCATCGTCTGATAACAACTTGGGTGGCATAGCCGCGAGCCGCGAGCCGTAAAACATATTAAGAAACAGGGTTTCTACTATGTCATCTTTATGATGGCCAAGTGCAATTTTGGTGGCACCAATCTCTTCGGCAAACGAATACAGTGTGCCACGGCGCAGGCGCGAGCATAAACCGCAGGTTGTTTTACCCTCCGGTATCTTCGACTTAACCACTGAATAGGTATCCCTGTTAATAATATGATAAGGAATATCCAGGGCATCAAGGTACTCTGGCAGGATGTGCTCAGGAAAGCCCGGCTGTTTCTGATCCAGATTCACCGCCACTAAATCAAATGTTATCGGGGCACTTTTCTGCAGGCTCTGCAAAATATGAAGCATCGTGTAACTATCGGCACCACCCGATAAACAGACCATCACCTTGTCGCCATCCTCGATCATATTGAATTCTTCAATAGCCTGACCAGCGTGGCGGCGTAGCCTCTTTTGCAGTTTATTAAATTCTGTCTTTGCAGTTCCAGCGAGGGAAGTCGTCATATTATCCTGAGGTTGTCTAAGCAAAAGACTGATTATAACTATCTGTCAATCTTTCACCAATCAGACCGATTGCTATCGGGCTACGGACTTTCACTACAGGGGGAGTGTAAAACAGTGGCTTTACATGAATATTTTTATTCTGGCCGGTATTCATTAAGCTTCCAGTTGTAACGGTAACTGATCCGTCCCCTGTAGTTTTCCAATTGACGCTTTAAATCACCACTGGCAAATGACTTTATCTCTTTCAGTACACCATCTTTATCCATGAAGTCATCTTCATACCAATCAAAAATACTGGAAAGCACCAGGCGACCGCTGACAAAGGTTGCTCCTTTTTTCTGATTAATGAAACGTCGGGCTGCTGCCGCCAATTGCTCATCAATCGTTACCCCCTGAAACACTTCCGGCAATAAATCAGGGCAACCAATACTGGCACAGTTCAATGCGTAGTGAATCCGGGGGTTGTTCCAGATGGGACGGAGAATTCGATGTTCAATATCATGCAGGGAGATAGTCTGGCCAGCAATTATGATAAGTTCATCCCGCCAAGGCCCCATACGGAACCATCCCTTTCCCAACCTGGTAATGGACTTGACCGGATAGTAATCAAGAATCAGGTCAACGGTTAATGCGTTATACAGGTTGATCCAGTAAGCCAGCTGCTCAGTACGATTCAGTTTTCTGGGATCCTGCCCGGCAAGACTTTTAAGATAACCATCCAGACTGTCTTTTTCAGTTTTGGTAACACGTCCATACTCAACCATATACATTCCGGTTGATTCAGAGAGTATTACGTAGCGATCCAGAAAGTTCTGCCATTTTGAGTGATCAACCACCTGCTCACTACTCTGGTCAGCCTTATCCCAATATGACCAGCGATCCGGGGATGGAACCGCCTGTACCGCAATACTGAACAGTAAGAGCAAAGCTGAAACGACGGATCTGGCCATACATGGCACCTTGTTAGCGTTATTTCAGAGCCATCCCCGGGTGATGCTCCGGGGCCTGATTAAGAAAGTTGATCGGCAAAGACACTGACTACTTCAGCTCATTCAAACCCCAGTCATACTGGTACTGAATAGTACCTGTGTATTTTTTCAGCCGCCGGGCATCTTTCCGGGAAGCAAACTGTCGCAGATGTAAAACCACCCCCTCCTGATCAACAAAATCCTGTTCATACCATTCATAGATACGGGAGAGCGTCAGCCTGCCATCCACCCAGCTCATGCCTTTTTCCTGACGGATAAAGCGCCTGGCCAGTTCATCCAGCATTTGTTCAGTGTTGGCTGCGGTAAAAACGGTTGCCGACAAATCCGGACAACCAAGACTGGCACAGTTCACCGCATAATGAATACGGCTATCATCCCATAGCGGCCTGAGAATCCGATGCTCAATATCATTCAACGTCAGTTCTTGCCCTGCTACTCGAGTAATCTCCATATCCCATGGGCCAAAGCGATACCAGGGGCCAATTTTGGTAATGGATTTAACCGGGTAGTGTTCCAGAACCAGATCAACCGTTAATGCGTTATACAAGTTGATCCAGTATGCCTTCTGCTCCGCCTCGGAGTATGTCCTTGGATCCAGAGAAGACATGTCCATGATGTACTTATTGAGCTTATCCCGATCTTCCTGATTGACAGACTGATATCGAAAGCGATTCCCATCCGGGCGAAGCACCAGATAGCTATCCAGAATCTCCTGCCAGAGATGGTGATGGATCACCTCAGAAGAGTCCGGATTATTTTTATCCCAAAATGCCCAGTACTGGCTGGCAGGAGCTGCCATCACCAGGCCCGGAACAATGAATAGAAAGGCCCCAAGCGACACTGTTTTTGCCCGTTTCCATAGATTGGTAAAGCAAAAACGAAGTGAAGCAGAATTGGTAAACGATAGGGTCACTGGAATTCCTTTATCCTGTCAGTTATTTATTCAAATACAGATTTCACGCTAACCTTGACCATGTAAATCATATTGCTGCAGTTTATTGCTGTTGATCATGGAAAGCAGCTCCTCAATATATTCTGTCCCCCGGATGGAATATGCCTGCAAACCATGAGCCAGATCCGCTCCGGTGAACGGCTCCTGACGGATTCTTCTCTGTTCCCGCAGCTGTCTCATCGCCTTGTATTGATGATTAGTGTTGAGATTGTGCATATAAGCCCGTACCGAGGCCGCAACATCCTTGAACTTCTGAACTTCATAGGTCTCCCCTTCCGGGCGAGCCCCTGGCACAATTCCACACCCCGGGGTAAAACACCACTGACCAAAGAAGTTGTTACCCTGTCTGGCAAACCTTGAAGTTCCCCACGCCGTTTCATTGGCCGACTGAGCCAGGGCAAGAGACGCCGGGATCATATCGACACAACTCAGTAACGCTTCAAAAAACATCTTATCAAAGGCTGAAACATCCTGTATACGGTACTTTCTGCCCATATCAGCCAGCCATGACTGGTCTTTCTCCGACAGTGCTGACTGTAAAGATAAAGCAATAATCCGCCGCCGACTTTGCAAAATCACGTCGTTCTCTTGCTGGACCATCGGCAGTAAAAAGTTAAAGAATGCACTTTTCTTGGCCTTGACATCAACCATGCTGCCGAAGTCCGGTATGGTCACAACAGGCGGCTCTTCTGCCTGTTCAATCACCACAGATTCCGGAAGTTCAGGCTCTACCGCAGACTTACCCTCCGGCCAATGAAGCCCTAAAGACAAAGCGAATAACGCTGGTAAAACACCCAGCATAATTTTATCAATCTTATTGAGCATGAGTACCTCAGTAAAATATCCCGTCTAGCCGAAGGATAAAGGCTTATGGGCAGAAAAGGCAGAAATCCACTAAAAACGTCCCGTTTCTTTACAAACCGGGTGATATATGACAACACTTGAGGTGCGGCTTAACGCGGTTCTGCGGTGGAAACCCCCTGCAGAGAGCCAATAATAATAACAAAGGTTAACCGCCGGTCTGTATCAGTATCCACCACTGCTCTTGTCATTTCAGCGGAAGAAACGACCTGGTACCCAGCCGAACACATGGAGACACTGTTATGATCCTGAGCCATCTCTGGGGCTTGCTCACTGAGCCCGACAACGAATGGATCAATATTCGGAAGAACCCGCCCGGGCTGACTCAACTCTACCTTGGTCAAATCATCTGGCTGGCAGCCCTGCCGGCCGTTTGCACTTACATTGGTACTACCATGGCTGGCTGGAGCCTTCCCGGAAGTACCAAGGTTGTCAGGCTCACTCCTGAGAGTGCCCTGTGGATGTCCCTCCTGGCCTGGATGGCCATGGTCTGTGGCGTCGCCGTCATCAGTTGGTTCATCCACTGGATGAGTCATAACTTCAACAGCGACCCTTCACTGACGGATTGCACCGCATTTACCTGCTATACCGCCTATCCCCTGTTTCTAACGGGTATCTGTGGCCTCTATCCGTCACTGTGGCTGGCTATTATTGCCGGTACTGCCGCTGTATCCGCCACAGCCTACCTTCTCTATAGCGGTCTCCCTGTTTTTATGAAGATTCCCCGGGAGCAGGGATTTATCTACGCCAGCTCCGTTCTCTGTATTGGATTGGTGGTTCTGGTGTCTATTATGATCACTACCGTTATTTTCTGGGGCATGGGCATTGGGCCTGAATATGTTCAGAGTTATTAAGGTTTCTTCCAGAAAGGATCAGAGTTATTGCTATCACAAGCATTACGAGGCTATCGGACAGCCTCCTGATCCAACACCACAGGAATAACAGCGGTTTCGTTGGTTCAAAAAGTAAGACGATATGCGTTTTTCCTGCACCTCACAGCGCCCTCTTCAATAAGTGTTCAGCCCACTCAAAGCCATAGGTTTTGCTGCTCCTGCGTCATTCAGCCTCTCGGTTTTCTGCACGGCAACTCTCGATTTTTAGCTATATGCAATCAAACAGGCATCAGATATTGTTCAAAATAATTCAGGCTGCCGCCTACAAAGTACCCAGGCATTTCGGCACAGGATTGTGACCTATATGCCTGTCGTTTATGATTTTGGTCATCCAGAGCCTGCCCGTGTATCTGTCTATTCGGAAAAAAATATTCCTGCTTACTGTAGTCCCCGCCGCACTATTTTATAACCTGCTTTTTGTCCTGTTGCAGACGTACGATTTCAACCGTGAACAGAGCTACCTGGAGCACAATCTGGAGATAGCCACTACACAGGTGGTCCGCCAGATCAACACCCATTTTTCCCTCGCCCGGCAACAGGGAGAAAAAGTCAGCCAACAATTGCAGATACTGGCCTCTGAACCGGGGATATCCCCAGCAGAACAACCGTCGGCTACGCTGGCACAACAGGCTCTCAACACCCTGTCTGAGCAGCAGGCCTTGCGACCGGGAACTGTCATTATTATCCAGCAGGCCGACCATTCCCTTCAGTGGATTGCCAGTAGCAGCGAGGCGGTTCTTTGGCCACAGATGTCTGTGGATTATCGCCAGGGTTTGCAGCAGTGGCTGGGCAAGGGCATCCGCCAGGGCCATCATAGCGACATTTATCTTCTCCCCCTGACGCAGCCTGGCCAGCTCTCTGGTGAGCAAGGATTCTTCTACGCCCGCTATACAACTATTGACCATCACCGGGTGGCGGTGCTGAGCTTTGTATCCATGGCAGATTTCCTCCGGGAGCGAGCGTTCCTGATGGAGATGAACGCTTATTTATTCCTGCTCGATGGCACTCGCGAAACACTGTTTGAACCGGATAGCCTCCAGATCCCGGCAGAGATCAGGCAACAGTACGCTGACGCCAGCCGTTGCTTGCCCCGGAGTAACGGCGACTCCGACAGCTGCAACAGTAATGGCGGCATGTTCAATGCCTACACCTTTTTACACATTTATCAACCGTTGGACGAGGGGGGACTGGGCTTGTCGTTGCTGCTATCCACCTCCGGCCCCCATGGGTTGCTGCCGCAAATTACCACCTTTTTTGTTGTACAGTTGCTGGCTGCCATGCTGATCTGGCTGCTGGTCGGCCAGCTTAGCAAGCTGTTCAGCTCCATTGGACAGTCACTGGAGAGTATCGCCAGTGGTGAACCATCCATCGCTGCCCCACTGGCCAGCCAGCACGATCCGTTCCATATACGCCAGTTTATCGCCCGCATAACTCACCGGCTGCAGCAACGAGAAAAACAGCAATGGGCAGAGCGGGTTTCATCCTTCGACCGCCTGCTTGGGAAGCTGGGTCAGGGTATCTATTACTTCACCCACGACCGGGACGGTTATATAACCCACCTCAGTCCGTGGATGCGGACAGCATTGGGCATGACTGCCCCAATCGAAACGTACCATTACAGCTGGCTGTACACCGATGCCCCCGGCAACCAACAGGTACTGGAGGAGACCAGGCGAGTAATGGACAATGCCGAAACCAGTGTCTATGAGCTGAAAACCACCGACGAAAACGGTAACCCGTTCCACTTCGAAATCATCAAAATACCGATTTACGATGCCCGGGGCCACATTATTGGTGCCGAAGGGGTGGGCCGCAATATCACCCGCTGGGTCACTGATGCGGCGTATTTCCGCGAATTGCTGCAGTTTGCTCCTGATGCCATGGTTATTACTAACTGCCGTGGCGTGATAGTGATGGTGAACGCCCGGGCGGAGCTTCTGACTGGCTACCAGGTCAACATGGTGCTGGGCAAACAACTGTGCACACTGATCGCCGATGAGCACCATAATCAGCTCTTTACCGGAGAAAAGCTGTCGGCGTTACAAAACAGCCAATCCGAAGTGGAAATCAATATTGTCACCCGGTCCGGGGAACTGGTGCCGGTAGAGCTGACCATGAATGCCATTGAAACACCGGATGGCCTGCACTACTCAATGCTTATGCGTGACATCCGCAAACGCCGGGCAGCAGAAAAGGCGCTGTACGCCAGCGAGCAGCGTTTACGACGCACCATCGACGCCCTGCAGCATGAGTACATATTCTATTCGCAAGACCTGGATTGCTCTTTTACCAATGTGACTTCGTCGGTTCAGACGATACTTGGCTACAGCCCGGAATATTTCATGGCGCACTGGCGACAGTCGTTGCACCGGAACAGTGACCGCACGATGGCAGAAAAGGTATTCAAAATATTGAGCCAGGGTGGGAGCCATCCCAGTTACCAGCTGGAGATCGTCAAGGCCGATGGTACCATTGCCACACTGGAAATCTATGAATCCGCAGCCATGAATGACCAGGGTGAAGTGGTAGCCATTCAGGGACTGGCCCACGACCGGACCCGTGAACGGCGGGCTGCTTCCGCCCTTGCCGATGCCAGGGACAAGGCCCAGGCCGCCAACGATGCCAAGACCCAGTTCCTGTCCAATATGAGCCATGAGCTGCGCACCCCACTAAACGGCATACTCGGCTATGCACAATTGCTGATGACCCAGCCCAATATTACCCCGGAACAACAGGACCAGTTACAGGGTATTCAGGCCAGTGGCCAGCATCTGCTCACCCTGATCAATGACATTCTCGATTTAAGCAAAGCTGAGTCCGGACACCTTATGATTGTTGCCCGGCCATTCAACCTGATGGAGCTGATCGACTCCATTCACCGAATGGTTGCCCAGCAGGCAAAAGCCAAAAAGCTGACCTTCAAGGTGACCGTGGGCCGCGAGGTACCGGCGTTTTTGATTGGCGATGTGACAAAAATACAGCAGATCCTTATTAATCTGCTGAGTAATGCCATCAAGTTTACCGATGCCGGTAGAGTCAGCCTGGAAGTCAGTCGTCAGCAGCAGCTGATATTTGCCGTACAGGATTCCGGTTCAGGGATTGCCGGGGATCAGCTTCAGGCAATATTTTCACCTTTCCGACAGGGTACCTCCGGACTAAAGAGAGGGGGGACGGGACTGGGGCTGGCCATCAGCCAGCGGATTACGGCTGCCATGCATGGCACGCTATCGGTCAGCAGCGAACTGAACGTCGGTAGTCGTTTTTTACTGACACTTCCCTTAGCCAGCGCCACAGAGCCTGTCGACTGGTCTGGCCCAGCCCGTCTTTCATTGCCACTGGCAGAAGAAGACGGGAGGATCGAAAGCCCTGTCCGGCCCGGGCTGCCAGTGGCTCAGGCTGAGATTCTGGAATGTCAGCTGACTGCCTTTATCGAGATCGGTGATATCGAAGCCATTCGCCATGCTGTAGCCCATTTGTACGACCATGAGTTTACCCATTGCCATGATACCCAACTCTGGCTAGAGCAATTAATGAAGTATTGTGATGAGCTGGACATCGATGCCCTGTCGAAACTGGTGGCGAACCTGTCGGCCCAGGATGAACCAGCTTAGCTCAATTGAAGCATTTACGGGTTTCACAATGCCGGGCATTCCACTATGCTTCCTGCACAAACACAGGGGGCAGACAAACCATTGCAGAACGACCTTCACCAGATTGAACAGCGGATTCTTGAGCTTTACCAGGAAGCAGAAAGCTTTTTTCAAAAGCCGTTCAGGAAACCTTATATCCGGCTGGACCTGACCGGAGAGACAGCGGGTCAGGCGTGGATCGAAAAACATCAGCTTCGCTTTAATAAGGTGCTGCTTCAGGAAAACCGCGAGCACTTTATCCGGCAAACTGTCGCTCATGAGGTGGCACATCTTCTGGCCTACGAACTGTTTGGCCAGAAAATCCGCGCCCACGGGAAAGAATGGCAAGGGATAATGACCAGGGTATTCAGACTTCCCCCGGATCGATGTCACCGATATGACACGGTAAGAAGCAGCCGGAAGCAGTGGCTGTATCAATGCCATTGCCATGGCAAGACGATTCACCTGAGCACAGTACGCCACAACCGCTCCCAGCGGGGAACGGTTTATCTGTGCACAGCCTGTAAAGGGCCATTAAAATTTCTCGGTAACGTACCGGCTGACTCCCAGCACTTCTAGCAGGTCATCCCCGTATTTTTCCAGCTTAAATTGACCTATTCCGGTTATTCTCGACAATTCAAGGCGGGATTGGGGACGATGCTTTATCAGCTCCATCAGCGTCTTGTCGTTCAGGATGACATAAGCGGGGACATTCTGTTCTTCGGCATGGGCACGGCGCCATTGCCGCAAAGCTTCCCACAACTGCTGATCATGCTCTTCCACAACCACACGACCGACCTCCCGATACTCGCGCTCATACTTTCTCGATGGCTCATAGCGGTCACGACGCAACTGTATGCTATCACCCCCTTTTAACAGTGAACGGCAACGCTCGTTCAATTTAAGGGCACCATGACTGTCATGATCCACATTCACGTACCCCCTGGCCACCAGCTGGCGAAAGACCGACCGCCAGGTGCTCTGATCCAGCTCGGTACCGATACCGAAGGTGCTAAGCCGGTCATGACCAAAACGGCGGGTTTTACCAGTACTTTTCCCCAGCAGAATATCCACCAGATGGGCCACCCCGAAGCTCTGCCCGCTCCGGTAAATACAGGACAATGCCTTGCGGGCAACTTCGGTTCCATCCCATATTTCCGGTGGCTCAAGACACAAGTCACAATAGCCGCAGGGTTTGTCCAGAGGCTCATCAAAGTAATTCAACAACACCTGTCGTCGACATCCGGTCACCTCACAAAGCGCCAGCATGGCCTCCAGCTTTTGCTGCTCTATCTGTTGAACATGCGCACTGGCACTGGATCGGGCCTGCAGCTGTTTGAGCAGCACCACATCCTGCAGGCCATAAACCATCCAGGCGGTAGCGGGCAGACCATCCCGCCCCGCACGTCCGGTCTCCTGATAATAGGCTTCAATACTTCTTGGCAGGTCAAGGTGGGCGACAAACCGGACATCCGGTTTATCAATCCCCATACCAAAGGCAATGGTCGCCACAATGATGATCCCTTCTTCGACGATAAACCGGTGCTGGTTTGCCCGCCGTTCTTCGGGGGAGAGTCCGGCATGGTATGGCAGCGCCTTTCGGCCTGACTGCACCAACCACTGGGCAGTCTGCTCCACTTTCCTGCGGGAAAGGCAATAAACAATCCCGGAATCTTCGGGATGCTCTTTATTAAGAAAGTTCAGTAACTGCTGTTTACCCTGCTTCTTCTGGCTGATCCGGTAGAAAATATTGGGTCGGTTAAAGCTGTCCGTAAATACCCGGGCGGTTCCAAGCCCCAGTCGTTCACGGATTTCCCGACGGGTTCTCTGATCAGCCGTCGCTGTCAGGGCAATTCTGGGAACCCCGGGAAACCGGGGGTGCAAACAGGAGAGCTGCAGGTATTCCGGCCGGAAATCGTGCCCCCACTGGGACACACAGTGAGCCTCATCAATAGCAAACAAAGCCACCTGAATCTGATCCAGAAGCCGCTGCAGCGACTCAGTCAGCAGCCTTTCGGGAGCTACATACAATAAATCAAGATCACCGATCAGCAGTTCCCGCTCAACCTGAAGCCGGTCTTCCGGCATCATGGCAGAGTGCAGGCAATCAGCACGAATACCCAGTTCCCGAAGGCTGTTAATCTGGTCATCCATCAACGCGATCAACGGTGAAACGACAACTGCCGTACCACCTCTTAATAACGCGGGTATCTGGTAACAGAGCGATTTCCCACCCCCTGTAGGCATCAATACCAGGGCATCACGACCAGCAACGATTTCATCAATCACTTCTTGCTGGAATCCTCGAAAGGACGGGTAACCAAATGTATTTTTTAAAATATCCAGGGCAGGATCAGGCATTGGACAGAGTCGTATCTGATAAAAAAGGCCAAGTATACGGATACTCGCCTGCATCTTCATCAAATCCTGATAGAATCCAGCAAATCAGAGTACTGTCATATGCAGCTCTCCTGTTTCAGTGAATAACTCTAAACCTTTCGATAAGTCATCGACAAATTGATCATTTTTTCGGGGATTATTGTGCTTGTCTATAGTGGTCAAATAATGTTCAACCCATTGGACATTGCACAACACCTTAAGCCTGTTCATGCTTTCATAAAGAAGAATGCTGACCAGCTTCTGGCCTCCGGTTGAGAATCGGTTAAAATACGGAACCAGTACAAGAGCGGGCTTGTGTTTTGATTGGGAACACTTCTGATAACTGGTGACAGTTGAAAAGCTGTCCGCCTTGGCCTTTCCCAGTTTGAGAAGATACTCGGCACATAAGCTATTGGACAATGATCTTGCAGACATCAATTCCTGATGAATATCATTCAACGCTTTCACACAGGCCACTACGTTTGATGTATTTTCCTGACTTTTATAAATGGCAATGGCCATCTCTAAAAATTCACTCCCATTAGCCTCTATGCTTAATTCTGGAAATAACTGACTAGCATAATCCTGGCAATTGAAATCCAGATATTTATCAAGATACTCTTGAAACCGGGTATTCCATAAACACCTGCACTCAGCTACAACCGCTTGTTTAAGAGCACTCAAATAAGGAACACCATAATTCTTCAGTGTATCAATATTATCCTCAAGCCAGGAATCAAAAATCTTTTTTTTCCCTGAAGGATACCATTGAAGTAAATTTGAGCATTGCACCACAATCTCTTCCATGTCAGCATGATTACCAGAAGACTTGATACCGCTTCCTATTAAACATTCATGATAATCAGACACCCAGTTAAATTTACTCAACTGCCACCGCACATCATACTTACTCAGAGTAGTATCACATAAGAACATCTTATTATCTTTTAGCAAAAAGCCTTTTTTAAAATAGGTTTTTCTGTTTTTTGGCTTTTCCAAAACAGAAGATAATAAACTATCTTCACTGTTACAACGCCTCAACCCACCATCATTCAGCGCTCGAGCAGCAAGTAAACCTCCGGCATTCCCGGCTATCGCCTCGATGTCCAGAAGTAGCCGCCTTGAACCTGTCGGCCTGATTTGCCTCTCTACCACCCGTGCTACCTTACCATGAAAGTTCAGATTTATTTTTGCTCCATTCAGGCGCCAATTACCACTTTTACTTGAAGAACCAAGACTGATCATCACAGAAAAAGAACAAGGTAATTTCAGTTTCTTTGCCTTACACTCTGTATTGATATACTCATTGTAAGTCACAGTTGATTTCAACACACACCAACGGTCGTTTAATTCCAGAGTATGGGTGCAGATTGAAGATCCTGAGCAACTCAGTTTCAACCCAATTTCAGAGAAGTAGACATATAACTGATTCAACAAGCCTTGCCCAAGAAGAATTTTCAAAGAAGCTGACAGTTCAGAACCCTGGCCATCAAGATATGAAGCCAACATTCTCTCAACCTTATGATTACTGCCAGATTCATCTTCAAGATTTAAACTACATCTGTAGTTTTTGGTGTTGAACTTGTTTTGTTGAGTACCATTTAAACCTATTTTAACAATCGTTAAATCAATCCTGTCTATGTCATTATGATACGATTCATTATATTTTCTCAAACTGACTCTTTCTGTTCTCCCACCTGCCAGATAGGCCGCACAATCCCGGATGGCATCGTTATCACAAATCGTGCGAGCCATTTCATGGGGAAATGTTTCCTCAACACCATTGAGCCTGCAGGAGAAGGTTATCGGGAAAAAAAACGCAGAGAAGCAATCTTTTGCTTTTGCCGACTGGTTTGTGATCCTGCCTCTCAACACATCATGTGCAGCCCCGGATTCAGCATTCCCCCCAGGCCACCTTGCTCTGGTAGACGCTGTCGCATGATCAATTCCTGACCGGGATATCCTGCCACGTATTTCTGAACTGACTTTTCCGGCAACTTCCTTATTACAAGACACAACCGCCCGTTGATTTTTAGCCGACACTGGTTCCTCAGCAGACCGACGCATTAACCTCAATTTCAAAGAATCAAATGGCCTTAATGATCTGCCATCCTTCATGCGTCCTTCTTTGGCCGACCTGTTCCTATGGACATCAGGTTGCTGACTATATCTGCTGAAGGGTCTACCCAGAGGCTTCGGATTATCCACACTCAATCTCCAAGGATTCATCATATGAACGACATTAGATGTTTATTTCCTTACACCCAATACATGTCAGAAATTGTTTGAACGGTTTATTAGTTGATTACTCCACTCTCAGACGTTAGCAACCAACACTTAGTTCTATAAAAAGAAAAAAATAGCGATGCTCATCATGATAAAGGCTTCACCTGACGACTTTTATCTCCACCAAAGCCAGAGTAAAATCATTCCCCTCAAATTTTCAGGATACCCTCTATGTCCAATACCCGTGCTTCTGTGGAGGCGCTGTTACAGCCTTTTACTGAATCTAATGATGGAAGCGAAACCGGAACTCTTGACTACCATGGTCTTCACGGTTTCCTGACAGCCCTGACCATCTGCCCCATAGACCTGACCGAGCAGGAACGGAACGAGAGTATTTTTGATGGTGAGATTGAGCTTCCAGCCGCCAGTGCCAATGAGTTGAATGAACTTATTGCCAGAATGCAAACGACCATTGACCGGGGATTTAACGACGAGGATGAGGGTTTTTCCCTCTCCTGCGAATCCGAAGAGATGGAAGACCACGACGATGAAGCCCTTGCCAACTGGTGCACCGGTTTTATGGTGGCTCACTTCCTCGATGAAGACGCCTGGTTCGGAACCAATGAACAGGAGGTCTGTGAACTCCTGCTGCCAATCATGCTGGCCTCAGGCCTGTTTGATGATGAACAGGAGTTTCAGGATATTCGCAGGGACAACAAGCTCACAGAGGATATGTGCAGCCAGATTCCCGAAGTGTTGATGGAGCTTTACCTGATCTTTAACGCACCGGAAGAGAAAAAACCCCACCCATCCGGAAAACGACGTTCATAGTCTGGCCTGGCTGGTAATTCTGGCTGGCAATCAAAGCTGTTTCTGGCCGCCCCTGCCCTATTTCAACCTGAATGGAACTTTGTACCGATCAGGTGTTCAAATATCGCAGGTTCATGTCAGAGGTCACTTTGTTATGCATGTCGATGGTTCTCAAATTAAATCTTATGTCCCGGGTTCACTGGTCGAAGAGACCCCAGGCGAAGGGGTGGTAGCCTTACCAGCAAAAGAGTCACCCGCCAATGACTCGGCCAAAGGCTTCCTGGAGTTGACCGACCCCGAAATGTTGATCAGTACAGCGGTGGCGGTTGCCAAACAATTAAAAGGCCCTGACGGTAAATTAAACGATCTGGATCTCCCTTGTGATTTAACCCCGTTGCACATTGCCTGCCTTGCCGGTGATATGGAACTGTTAATGCTCGCTCTTACGGATAATTTCTGCCAGGACCATATTGATCAACACACTTCTTCTACCGCTGCTACTGTTACTTCTGATGACGCTGCTGCAGCGACCGCCACTGCTGCCAGCGCATCACCAAGGGACAATAACGAAACTGATAAACCGCCCATTGCCATGAACCACGACACGGCTTTGCATTTTGCCCTGTTGACCGGCTGGAACGAAGGGGCATTACGGCTTATAGATGAGCTTGACGTTCAGGAGAAACTGAATAATACCACTAACAACAGTGGCGAAAGCCTGTTAAGTCTGGCGGCCAGTCACAGTAGCCTTGATGTAGTTCGCAAGCTTTGCAACCATTTCAGTACCAGTGAAAATTATCATTCATACCTGTTTCACAAAGCAGAGCACCAGAGAACGTTGCTTCATTGTGCAGTGGAGCAGGACGATCCGGAAGTTTTCAGACACCTGCACGAGCAGCAAGCCATTTCAAGCCTCAAAATAACCAAAGGTTCGGCCCATGATCCCGGTGACCGGCTCCAGATCCCCTCAACCACACGCGGTGATAAAGATAAAAATGGCAAGACACCCGATGAACTTATCGAATTAAAAGTTGCCCTGGATATGGGCCTGAATATGCTCCGGCAAATGAGAGACAATCCTGCACTTATAAAGCAAAAACGTTCTGAAGGCTTTCAGAATCCCTGGCAACCTTACTACTTGCAAAACGTAGCCCACCTAATGGAAGCCAGATCCTGGATTCCGCCCTGGCAACAATGCACACTGGTATGAAAAAGCTGTTGCAGAAGCTATAAGTTGCAGAAGCTATAAAAAGCTCCGTGATATTTCAGCTCAGGACAAGATATCAACGACGGCTTCCAGTTCAGATATTGCCTGGGCTATTTCGGTCCGATAATCAAACGTCTGTCGTTTGACTGAATGACGCTTGAGCTGCGTGCGGGCCCCATCGATAGTAAAACGCTGATCGTATAAAAGACTGCGGATCTGTCGAACCAGGTGTACGTCTTCATGTCGGTAATAACGCCGATTACCTCGACGAACCGGTGACAGTTGCGGAAATTCCTGCTCCCAATAGCGCAGCACATGAGACTTTACCAAACAGAGCTCACTGACTTCGCCAATGGTAAAATAACGTTTGCCAGGGATGGCTGGCAGATCACTCGTCCTGAGTTCCATGTCCTGCATAGGTTTCCACTCTCGCCTTGAGTTTCTGACCGGGTTTGAAGGTCACCACACGACGTGGGGTGATCGGGATTTCCTCTCCCGTTTTCGGGTTCCGGCCAGGTCTTTGTCGTTTATCACGCAAATCAAAGTTGCCAAAACCGGACAGTTTCACCGACTGGTTTTTTTCGAGAGACTGGCGAATTTCCTCAAAAAACAGCTCGACCATCTCTTTGGCTTCGCGTTTGTTAAGACCCAGCTCTTCATTCAGTCGCTCGGCCATATCGGCTTTCGTCAGGGCTCCCATGAACCAATCCCCTTTTTTGTTTTTCCCATGGTAATAGCTGTATCGGGTTTCCTGTAAGAAAGATGACCGGCTATTACCATGATCTTATTATTCACTCTCAGGCCATTGACTGGCGTTTACTGACGCAGGCTGGCATTGAAGTCCTGTTTCAATCGAGCAACAACACGATCAACCAGTTCATTAATCTCGTCATCCTTTAGAGTGCGGGAAGGATGCTGTAAGGTCAAGCCCATCGCCAGGCTCTTGCAGCCTGCTTCAATACCCTGACCGGCATAAACATCAAAAGTATTGACCCGGCGCAGCAGTTCACCGGCTTCACTTTCAATCACCCGCTCAATATCACCAGCGGCAATGGCAGCGTTAACCACCAGTGCCAGATCCCGGCGAACTTCAGGATATTTCGACAAGGCAGCAAAACGGGTAACCTTGCCTTCAGTCACTGCTTTCAGGCTGAGTTCAACCACATACACCGCCGCTGGCATATCCATCGTCTTTGCCAGGGATGGGTGCAGTGCCCCCATATGACCAATCACCTTGCCATCACGGACAATCTCGGCACACTGGCCAGGATGCATGGCAGCATGCCCGCCTTTGCGGAAGATAAATTCATTACCGGCCTGACCCAGGGCAAAGACCGCTTCGAAATCACCTTTCAGGTCAAAGAAGTCAACGGCCTCAGCCTTACCCTGCCAGCTTTCCGGATGACGACTGCCGGTAATCAGTGCAGCCAGCATTGGCTCCTGTTTAAGCTCATCACTGCCCTTTTCCTTAATAAAGGTCAGGCCTGTTTCAAACAGACGAACCCGGCTTTGCTGACGATTCAGGTTGTAGCCGGCGGTTTTAACCAGTCCTGGCAGTAGCGTTGTGCGCATCACGGACAGGTCGCTGGCGATCGGATTGGACAGGGCAACGGGTTCATGCTGAGGATCAAACAGCCGGTGCAGTTCCGGTGCGATAAAGCTGAAGCACACCGCCTCCTGATAACCACGGGCAGTCAGTGCACGACGAATATCTGATTCCTGAACCAGGGATTCATCTAACTGCTTCATCTTTAACAGGGCTGTCGGCGTACTCTCAGGCAGGTTATTGTAGCCGTAAATTCGGCCCAGCTCTTCCACCAGGTCTTCTTCGATGGCAATATCAAAGCGCCAGCTGGGGACAGACACCCTCCAGCAAGCCTGGCCGTCCGTCTCTTCAATCAGGGCCAAACCCAGCCCCAAACGGGACAGCAGGGCTTCAATATGGCGGTTTTCAATGACCATGCCCAGCAGTGCAGTCACTTTTTCAGAGCGCAGGGTCACTTCACGCAGGGCAGGCAGATGGGCTTCGCTAACCACTTCTGTCACCGGGCCAGGTTCACCGCCACAAATCTCAACAATCAGGGCCGTGGCACGCTCAACCGCCTTTTTCTGCAGCTGGAAATCGACACCACGTTCAAAACGGTGGGAAGAGTCCGTGTGCAAGCCGTAGGAACGGGCCTTACCGGCAATGGTAATCGGATCAAAGAATGCGCTTTCCAGGAAGATATGACGGGTCTGGTCACTGACGCCGGAACCTTCTCCTCCCATCACCCCGGCAATCGCCAGAGCCTTCTGCTCATCAGCAATGACCAGTGTGTTGTCGTTCAATGTGACTTCCTGACCATCCAGCAGGGTCAGCTTCTCGCCAGCCTCAGCCATGCGCACATGAATGCTGCCAGAGAGCGTATCCAGGTCAAAGCCGTGCATAGGCTGACCCAGCTCCAGCATGACGTAGTTGGTGACATCCACCACCGGGTCAATGGAGCGGACACCGGAGCGACGCAGATGCTCAGTCAGCCACAATGGCGCAGAACGGGAAACGTCCACGTTACGAATAACCCGGCCAACATAGCGTGGGCAGCCCTGTGGAGCATCGATATGAACCGGGAAGGTATCATCAATGGCTGGCGCCACTTCCACTATCTGCTCTTCTGTCACATCCGCCAGAAAGTTTGCGCTGACTTCACGGGCCAGACCGGCGATGCTCAGACAGTCACCGCGATTAGGCGTCAGATCCACATCGATGATCTTGTCGTCCAGAGACAGGTATTCACGAATATTCTGGCCAACCGGGGCATCCGCAGGCAGCTCCATCAAACCATCGGAAGACTCTGCCATGCCGAGCTCTTCCTCGGCACAGAGCATGCCGAAGGATTCAACACCGCGCAATTTGGCTTTTTTGATCTTGAAATTGCCGGGCAATACGGCACCCACGGTGGCAAAGGGAACCTTGATACCCACCCGGGCATTAGGGGCACCACACACCACCTGGAAAGACTCACTGCCGGTACTGACCTGAGTCACCCGCAGCTTATCGGCGTCCGGGTGCTGCTCACAGGCAACAATTTCACCAATAACGACACCGGTAAACTCACCGGCAACCGCTTCAACCTCGTCAACCTCAAGACCGGCCATGGTGATTTTGTCCACCAACGCCTGGGTATCGACCTCAATATTGACCCACTGCCGCAACCACTTCAACCTCGTCAACCTCAAGACCG
>NZ_JAHHPP010000101.1 GCF_024606265.1 Endozoicomonas sp. SESOKO1 | reverse complement strand
CCTCAATTTTCTGCCATCCTCGCTACGGGGACGCCCAGTCGGGCGCTATTCTCGGTCAGGCTCCCAGTGCAACCAGGCGCTGATACCCATACAGCATTACACCTGTAATGGCCGACCTTTATAAAACCACTTAAAAGGCTTGGCCATTTTCTCATTGAAGAAGTCCACAAACTGGTGGAGACATGCCTTCAGGTCTTCGGTCGATGTAAAACTGTATGTTTCAGAAAGCGCCTCACCAGAATCGAAAACCATATCTCTATCTGGTTCAGCCATGATGCGTGCTTCGGGGTATAGTGGAACTCAATCTTGTCGAGAATGGTTATTATCCGATGCCAGCAATCATCTCAAAAACGATAAATCGCTGGCAATGCTTGCCGTCAACAGCAATGGCAATGCACTCATATTATGCCAGTACAGATCTCAAAAATGACCCGGATAGTAAAGCTGCTGCTGGGCACTGACACAATAAGCCCTGAAATCATGGCCTGAAAGCCTCACACCATGAGAAACATTTTCTTGTCAAAATCCAGGGATTCTATTTTCGTTACAATTTCCTGATAGTGATCATTCATTAACTTTTCACACAATATTTTGTTATTTAACCAGTGCTTTTTAAAATTTATCAAATACCCCTCTTCACGTTTATGATGATCATTTGTCTGGTTAAATGGTGATGACAAATCACTCATACGTTTGAAAATAATTCTCACTGAATTAACAATTTGTTGTCGAATGATTTGGGCATAAACAAGTCGCTGCTCCCGCAAACAACAGTCTTCTTCTGGATTATGGCGAGGGTCATCCCGGGGGTATCCGGGAAAGGCCAGCCTGGGCAGCCCACCATCGGGTTGAAGGTCATAACGATACCAGCTTTCCTGCATACGGCCCGCTTCATCAGCAAACGCTTGCGTCAGGTCATTCAACCTGCCTAATGCAGCTAGTGATTGCTCAAGCGTGATACCTTCATGTGTCATTTCTTTCAGAAGAGAACTCAAATAGTGCGAAAGCTCTCTGGCCCCGGGGGAGTCGTCCAGGTGAGGTCCTGTTTGATAATCAAACACTTCCTGACTCACTGGAATCGCTAATGGAATTGAAACCTGCCACTCACTGATACGCTTTGAAATTCGCTCTCCCAGATGAACATCCAGATGCTGGACAAAGTTTTCCCTGGCTAACTCTACATTTCTGGCAACCGAGTCAGTAAAGGCTCTGAGGGCAGAATATACGACGCAGGTATCTTCCCGGTAGGCTTCATACTGGAACCAGAACGCATCAGAGTATGATAGCCTTACCCCTGTATCCACCAAGACAATACTCATAACTGAAATACAACCACTCGTTTTCATATACCACGCAGGCACTTCGACAGTACCTGGTGACGAATGGTTCAAAATCAGGAAATCAGGAAAGAAGTCGAAATTTCAACAAGCCATCCGATCAGTCGGTTTTTCGAACCACTTTGAAATTATCCCACGCCTGGGAAGTTGGCATTACTTCCAGACTGTTGATATTGATATGGGCCGGCTGTTGGGCAATCCAGAGAATAATATCGGCAATGTCTTCCGGACGAAGCGGGTTAACCGCTTTATAAATACTGTCGCTCTTCTCCTGATCCCCCTTGAAACGCACCAATGAAAACTCGGTCTCACACATGCCAGGCTCAAGACTGGTCACACGGACACCACTGCCAGCCAGGTCACAGCGAAGATTACGGGAGAACTGGGCAACAAATGCCTTACTCCCTCCATAAACATGACTTCCCGGATAAGCCCAGTTAGCAGCCACTGATGCCAGGTTAATAATGGAAGCTCTGGGTTGCTCACGTAAAATGGGCAGCAACTTATGGGTCACATTCACCAGACCGGTCACGTTGGTATCAATCATGGTATGCCAGTCCTCCAGGCTGGCCTCCCACGCGGGTCCCGCACCCAGCGCAAGACCGGCATTATTGACCAGAACCTCAATATTGCGAAAATCGTCAGGCAGTGTGTCCACCATATCGGATACTGCCCGGATATCGCGAACGTCCAACGTGACACTGTGAACCGGTACTTCAGGCGTCAACTCTTCCGCCAGTGCCTGCAGCCGTTGTGAACGACGGCCGGTGATGATCAGGGAATAACCATGTTGGGCAAATAGCCGGGCACTGGCCAGACCAAAACCAGAGGTTGCCCCTGTGATCAAAACAGTGGATGAACTCATTCTGCGTGACTCCATTGCATTTCTACTGTTGCAGTTTACGACAGTTTCCAGGTAGCTTATAAACCGACTTTGCCAGTAAATGCAATGCCATAAGTATCCTAACCACCCTCACAAAATACGGCATCGCCACAACTCCTCCCCCCTTTTAGCCCCTTTGGCAAGCAGGAGTTCTGCACATCGGTTGTGACCTTCCCTGATAGCCCGGTCCAAGGGTGTTAAACCAAGCACATTGGTAACATTGATATCCACTTCCGGGCTAGTGAGCAGTAACTCCACGCTACCAGCCTTACCCATTGCAGCAGCAGAACTCAGGGGAGTGTTGCCTTGAAAATTTTTAGTATCGACAAGCACTTTGCTGTTTTTGAGTAACGCTTGCACACTATGGGTTTTACCCCCTTCGGCAGCGATGTGCAAAGGCGTTTCGCCGTAGAGGCTGGTGGCATTGGCATTCACTTTCCTGTGGGTCAGCAGTTCATTCAGGATATCGGCTCTGTTCTCTTTGGCTGCCAAGTGCACAGGCGTATAGCCTAACTCAGCGGTGGCATTGACATTCACCTGTTCAGTATTAAGCAGTACCCTCAGGCTTTTGGCACGTCCTTTTCTGACGGCACAGTGCAGGGGGGTTTCGCTGAGACAATTAGTTTCATTAACCATTGCCCCGCAGTCAATGAGTAGCTGCAGGCAGATACTGCTACCGGTATATGCAGCCATATGCATGGGCGTGCGCGGGTAATTACCGGCAGCATTGACATCCGCCTGGAAGTTGATCAGTCGATGCGCGCATACCACGTTGTCATTCATGCAGGCCATGTGCAGGGGGGTGTAGCGGCGCATATCAACGGCATTGACATTTGCATCGAAATCGATCAGCAGTTGCAGATAATCCGCTTTGTTCCCTAAGGCACTTATATGCAGTGGCGTCTCGCCATTCTCGTTAATAGCGTTGACATTGGCACCCGCCTCACATAATCGTTTCATGCCTGCAAAATTTTCTGCCTCCAAAGCGATAAAAAGCAGGCGACCATATTCATGTATGTTGGCACCATGATCACTGTTTATTGTCAGACTCTGTTCGAGAGCTTGCATATCTCCAGCTTGAAGGGCGCTTTCCAGTGCAGGGATACCAGACGATGGCCCGGATTGACAGGAAAGCGACGACCGGGGTTGCTGATGACTCTCGACACAGCCCCGTTGATTCAGTCTGGACAGTTCCTGATTTGCGGTATGGTCAATATGACCGGGATGAAACTGCCGCCCACCCTGACCAGACATTTCAACCCGCGACCAGGAAGCAAATTGCCCGGCAGCCGTGCCATCTTCGCCCTGACGGATTTCGCCCTGACGGATAATACTATTAAACGAAGGATTGTTGATGTTACCCCTGACACTCTCCATCTTCACACCTCTGTTCGCGATTGACGGTTTGGTATTGTGCTTTTGGACAATAAACAAAAGAGGAAATTCCATCATAACGAGTGCCTCTGTAGAGACACTATCAGTATGGGTTCTACCGCAAAGGCATGAGTGAGGCGTGTTGCCATAAATATTGCGTATAAAAAAAGCCGGGCTCAAAGAGCACCGGCCTTTACTTCAAGGTTAAATGTTTTATTGTTAAACCACGAAAGCACCACAAGTCATTCCCGTTCAGTGCTGGTTACCCTTGCCTCCGGTTTCCTTCGGGTTCCCTTTTGAGTGATGACTTAATTTTTGGATGATCTCTGTGTCCAGCTAAGAAAGTAATTCCTTCAATTGATTGAAAATCCACATCACCAAATACATTGACATGACATTGTTCAAGATGCTCCTGAGTATCATAACTGACAATAATTCCTGAATTCAATTCATCTAATTCATCAGGGGGCCAAATACTGAAAAGATCCTCAGGCTCAAGAGTACATGCATTACCAGGATCATATAATGAAAAAGTTCTATGCCTTCCTGTATCATTGGGCTCATAAAAAATCACTTTGAGACACCCCTCCTGCTTTTTAAATCTCAAGCCCATGACATGCTTTGGAATCAAAACCAGAAAGTCTTTCTCAGTAGCATTTGGCATATCCCAATACTTCTCGGCAATTGACTGAATAGCATGACTGAGAGTTGATTTGGTAAAATAGTAACCTCCACTGGATGGTTTCAGCCAATGAGTATCCAAATCTTTATCTGTTGGAATTTTATCAGAGAAAAACTTCAATGCAGACCGAGTATCAACGGAACTGAATGTATGCTTACCACGACCAAAAGCGCCAGTAACATAACCCAGGGCTAAGTGTCGGCACCGTATAAGCTCACCGCCCTCTACTGCATCAAATAGAGACCGATGAACTTTACCATTCAAATTCTCAGACATTTCATTCTGTGAATAGTACATAGGAACAGCCTCGACACCATCTGGCTTAAATGCCAGCTTTACTTCCACAGTGCGGCCTTTATTACACAACTGCTTAATCTTATTAGCCAAATATACCCCTTTATCACTAAACGTTTTAGCAATATTGATCTGGTATGCACTCAGGGGTTTACATAACACTTTGGCATAGCTTGAATTGGGGTTTTCTGACACCAAACGCGGAGTGACAACCCCAAGAACACTGACAGTATATCTACCAAACAGTGCTTTTATACCATTTACAATGGTTTTGATCGCCCTTATTAAAAACCATGACTCCGCATGACGATGCCAGGAGTGTGATATAGCTGGTAGTACACCCAACTTTATTGCGTCCATTTCTGTCTGTCCTTGTCAGTATTATTAGATTACAGGTTTTGTATGCACATATGATTGGAGTATAAAAGTACTTAATAGTTTCACTCTGTAATAAATTCTTATTAAAAAAATTACCCGGACAAATAAAAAGGCCAGTTCTCAAGTGAACTGGCCTTTATGGAACAATAACATTTAAATTAGAGGTTTAACCACCGAAATCATCTAGCAGGATGTTTTCAGGTTCTACGCCCTGATCTTCCAGCATCTTGATAACGGCTGCGTTCATCATGGGTGGTCCACACATGTAGAACTCGCAGTCTTCCGGAGCCGGATGATCCTTCAGGTAGTTATCAAACAGAACCTGATGGATAAAGCCGGTGTAGCCGGTCCAGTTATCTTCTGGCAGCGGATCGGACAGCGCCAGATGCCAGCTGAAATTCTCATTCTCTTCAGCCAGTTTATCGAACTCTTCCACGTAGAAGGCTTCACGCAGGGAGCGGGCACCGTACCAAAAAGAGATCTTGCGGGTGGAAGACAGACGCTTCAGCTGGTCAAAGATGTGCGAACGCATGGGTGCCATACCCGCACCACCACCGACAAAGACCATTTCATTGCTGGTCTCTTTGGCAAAGAACTCACCGAAAGGTCCGTACACGGTCATCTTGTCGCCGGGCTTCAGGTTGAAGACGAACGAAGACATCTTGCCTGGCGCAAAATCAGTACCCGGAGGTGGTGAAGCAATACGGATATTGAACTTCAGCAGGCCTTTCTCTTCCGGATAGTTGGCCATGGAGTAGGCACGGATGGTCTCTTCATCCACCTTGGAAACGTACTGCCACTGGTTAAATTTATCCCAGTCACCACGGTACTCTTCGCCGATATCGAAGTTTTTGTACTCGACGGTGTGAGGAGGACATTCCAGCTGGACGTAACCACCGGCACGGAATTTAACGTCTTCACCTTCTGGCAGTTTCAGTACCAGTTCCTTGATGAAGGTGGCTACGTTGTCATTGGAAACAACTTCACACTCCCACTTCTTGACGCCGAAGAGTTCTTCCTCAACTTCAATTTCCATGTCCTGCTTAACCGCCACCTGGCAGGAAAGACGCCAGCCTTCCTTCTCTTCCCGCTTGGTGAAGTGAGAGCGCTCGGTTGGCAGCATTTCCCCACCACCAGACAGCACCTTACACTTGCACTGCGCGCAGGTACCACCGCCACCACAGGCAGATGGCAGGAATACCCCGGCACTGGACAGGGTGTTGAGCAGCTTGCCTCCGGCAGCCGTGGTTACGGCCTTGCCGGGATCTTCGTTAATCCCGATGGTCACGTCCCCCATACTCACCAGTTTCGAACGGGCGGCGAGGATAACCAACACCAGCGCCAGTACGATAACGGTGAACATGGCAACGCCATAGATAATATTTAAATCCATATCGTCCCAATCCCCCTTACAGCTGCACGCCAGAGAAAGACAGGAAGCCCAGGGACATCAAACCAACGGTAATGAAGGTAATGCCCAGACCTCTCAGCCCTGCAGGTACATCACTGTACTTGAGCTTTTCACGAATGCCCGCCAGTGCCGCAATGGCCAAAGCCCAGCCCACACCAGCACCGAAACCATAAACCACGGATTCACCGAGGTTGTAGTCACGCTGAACCATGAACAGTGACGCACCCATGATAGCGCAGTTTACGGTAATCAGTGGCAGAAACACGCCCAGCGCGTTGTACAGGGCGGGTACAAATTTATCCAGGAACATTTCCAGGATCTGTACCAGGGCAGCGATAACACCGATATAGGTGATCAGGCCCAGGAAGCTCAGGTCAACACCGGCAACCAGCGCCCCGTCTTTCAGGATATTCTGGTAAATGACATTGTTAATGGGCACGGTGATGGTCAGTACGGCAACCACCGCAACCCCCAGACCCAGGGCAGTTTTCACCTGCTTGGATACGGCCAGGAAGGTACACATCCCCAGGAAGAAAGCCAGCGCCATGTTTTCCACGAACACTGCTTTCACAAATAGCGAAATAAAATGTTCCATGACTTAGTGCGCCTCACTGAATTTGGTGTTAGGTGCAATCTTGAATTCCACCTCTTCAACCTGGTCTGTTTTCCAGCTGCGAATCGCCCAGATCAGCAGACCGATCAGGAAGAAGGCACTGGGAGCCAGCAGCATCAGGCCGTTTGGCACGTACCAGCCGCCGTTGTTCACGGTTGCGAAGATTTCCACACCAAACAGGTTGCCCGCACCAAAGAGTTCACGGAAGAAAGCGACGATAATCAGCACACAGCCATAGCCCAGGCCATTACCAAAACCATCCAGTGCTGACAGCATTGGACCGTTCTTCATGGCAAAGGCTTCTGCACGCCCCATAACGATACAGTTGGTAATGATCAGGCCGACGAATACCGACAGCTGCTTGGAGATGTCGTACGCGTAGGCTTTCAGAATCTGATCAACCACAATGACCAGCGAGGCAATAACCGTCATCTGACAGATAATACGAATGCTGTTGGGAATGTGGTTACGGATCAGGGCAACCGCCAGGTTGGAACAGGTGGTTACCCCGATAACCGCCAGTGCCATTACCAGGCTGACCTGCATACTGGTGGTAACCGCCAGCGCCGAACAGATACCCAGAATCTGCAGGGTAATAGGGTTATTCTTAACAACCGGTTCCAGCAGGATATCTTTGGTCTTCACAGACATTATGCATTCCCCGCTTTCAGATTATTCAGGAACAGTTTAAAGCCGGCATCGGACAACCAGAACTTGATCAGGTTGCTGACACCATTGGCAGTCAATGTCGCTCCAGCCAGGCCGTCAATCTGGTTTACAGCACCCGGGCTGGTTGGATCAACGCCACCTTTGATCACGTGCAGTGCCACCTTGCCATCAATACCGTAGATCTCCTTGCCAACCCAGCGGGATTTCCACACCGGGTTGCTGACTTCACCACCCAGTCCGGGAGTTTCTGCCTGCTCAAAGAAACCAAAACCTTTCACCGTGTTCAGGTTGTTTTCCAGCGCCAGGAACCCATACATGGTAGACCACAGGCCACGGCCGTGAACCGGCAGGATCAATGTCTCCATCTGACCATCCTGTTCTACCAGGTAGACCTTGGCAACGTCTGCCTGACGGGAAATACCGGCGATGTCAGCACTGCCCAGTGCCCTGGAAGTCCTGGCATCTTTTGCGGCAGTACGCTGATCGTACTGGTCAACGGACAGGCCGCTGGCTTCATCAACAAACTTGCCGGTTTTCAGGTCAACCAGGCGTGGCTGGATCTGCTTGTACAACTCAGCAATTTCAGCAGGACTCAGCGCCCTGGCATCACTGCTCAGACCGGCGATATCCAGAATGTTACGCTGAACGTCCAGCTTGATGTTCCGGTTCTGAACCGGTTTCAGGAAAACTGCCGCCATGGATACCAGCACCGAACAGACCAGTGACAGGACCACCGTGACCAGCAGCGTCTTTTTAATCGTATCGTTTCCCATCAGGCCCGAGCCTCCCGACGCTTGATATTGGCCTCTACCACAAAGTGGTCAATCAGCGGCGCAAACAGGTTGGCAAACAGAATGGCCAGCATCATCCCTTCCGGATACGCCGGGTTCACCACTCGAATCAGGACCACCATGACACCAATCAGGGCACCGTAGAACCAGCGACCGTTGTTGGTCATGGAAGCGGATACCGGGTCCGTGGTCATAAAGATCAGACCAAAGGCAAATCCACCCAGGACCATATGCCAGTACCAGGGCACCTGGAACATGTAGTTGGTGTCAGAACCAATGACGTTGAACAGGGTAGACAGGGCAATCATACCAATCATGGTACCCGCGACAATTCTCCAGGAAGCAATGCCGGAGAACAGCAGAACCGCGCCACCGATAAAGATAGCCAGTGTCGATGTCTCGCCCACAGAACCCTGCATCACCCCAACAAACGCCTGCATCCAGCTGATGGACTGTTGCAGCGCTTCCATACCACCCTGCTGGGTAACGCTCAACATGGTGGCACCGGAGAAGCCGTCAACTGCCGTCCACACCAGGTCACCGGAAATCTGCGCCGGATAAGCGAAGAACAGGAACGCACGACCAGTAAGAGCCGGGTTCAGGAAGTTCTTGCCGGTACCACCGAATACTTCCTTCCCGATAACCACACCGAAGGAGATACCCAGGGCTACCTGCCACAGCGGGATGGAAGGCGGAACGATCAGGGCAAACAATATGGAGGTAACGAAGAAACCTTCATTCACTTCGTGCTTACGGATGATGGCAAACAGCACTTCCCAGAAACCGCCGACAAAGAATGTCACGGCATAAATAGGCAGGAAGTAGACGGCACCATAGATCAGGTTATCCCAGATACTGGCAGGGTCATTACCGGCCAGCATGGCAATCAGCATACCGTGCCAGTCAGTGGGGATGGTGCCCAGACCATTGGCGATGGCCGTGTTTGCCTGGTAACCCACGTTCCACATACCGAAGAACATGGCCGGGAAAGTACACAGCCACACCAGACCCATCATTCGTTTCAGATCGACGGCATCACGAACGTGGCTGGTGTTATGGGTTTTGTCCAGTGGTGTATAGAACAGCGTGTCCGCTGCTTCATACAACGCATAGAACTTTTCGTATTTACCGCCCTTGACGAAATGGGGTTCCATCGAGTCAAGGAGATTTCTTAATGGCTTCACTGATTACCCCTCCAGCTCAATACGGGTCAGGTTGTCACGCAGCAGGGGGCCGTACTCGTATTTACCCGCGCAAACGAATGTGCATAGAGCAAGGTCTTCTTCTTCCAGCTCAAGCGCACCCAGTTTCTGGGCAGTATCGGTATCACCAACGATGATTGCACGAAGCAACTGTGTCGCCAGAATATCCAGAGGCATCATCTGCTCATAGTTGCCAACGGGTACCATTGCGCGTTCCCCACCGTTAGTGGTGGTAGTGAAATTGAACAGGCGGCTCTTGCTGAGGCCGGAGGTCATAACGCGCAGAATGGAAAAGCGATCCACCATTGGGTTGACCCAGCCCAGGAACAGACGCTCATCACTCTCTTCCAGAACGGAAACCTGATTATGGTAACGTCCCAGGTAAGCGAATGGGCCATTGGCAGTGCGACCACCAAATACCGATCCAGAAATAATACGGTTGGTGGCAGGCTTCAGTTCACCGGCAGTGATTTCATCGGTGGAGGCACCCAGGCGGCTACGAACCAGGCGAGGCTTATCAACCTGGGGTCCTGCCAGAGAGACAACACGATCTGTAAAAAGCTGACCGGTGGTAAACAGTTTACCGACGGCAATGACATCCTGATAACCCACCTGCCACACCGTTTTGGTGGCAGAAACCGGATCCAGGAAGTGGATGTGCGTACTTGGCAGGCCAGCAGGATGGGGACCTGCGAACTCTTCACTGATAGCAATCCCGGCAGGAATGTTGGCACCCGGTGCCTTACACAGGAAAATCTTGCCGCCACTGAGCTTGCCCAGGATATTGATACCCTGTTCAAACGCTTCGGCCTGCTCCCTGATCACCACTTCCGGATTGGCCGCCAGCGGATGAGTATCAATCGCCGTGACAAAGATGGAAGCCGGACGGGTTCCCAATGCCGGAACCTTACTGAACGGACGGGTGCGCAGAGCAGTCCAGAGACCGGACTCATTCAGCAGCGCTTCCACCTGGTCTGCGGTCAGGCCCGCCAGTTCTTCAGGCTTGTAGGCTGTGAAGATCTCTTCTTCTTCCTGGCCACAGTCGTTAACAATATCGATCACCACGGATTGCAAAACCCGTTTTTCACCACGATTGATTGCTGAAACTGTACCGCCAGCCAATGCTGTGTACCGGATACCCGGTGTCTTTTTATCGGTAAAGAGCAGTTGCCCTTTTTTAACTCGATCTCCCACAGCAACCGCCATCGTAGGTTTCATACCTACGTAATCAAAGCCAATCACGGCGACAGAGCGGGCGGCCCTGCCTTCCGAGATACTTTGTTCAGGCGATCCTGAGATCGGGAGATCCAGCCCCTGTTTGATTTTGATCATACCTTTCGCCTAATCAATCAAGTTGAGGTCAGGAGTAACCCGTCTCTCCGGTGATCCGGAACTGTCCTAACGAATAATGGAAGCCATGGTCATTGAGTCTTCCCTGACGAAAAACACAAGAAACAAAGCTCCCGGTAACCAGAACACTGGCCGGGACACTGCGCATTATGGTCATTAGACAACTTGAGAAAGGGGGAGCAAACGTGCCGGGCAAAGCAAAACCCTGAGGCAAAAAAGGCATCAGGGTCAGGCAGCAGAAGCTGGTAGTGCACCCCCTTTTTCAAGGTTGCTGCTGCGCAATTATATTCCCGGAAAGCAGCCTGGCAATCCGATCAGACACAGAAAAAAATCCGCTGACAAGCAGCAGAATTCTGATGGGCATCCAGATAGACAAGCATCGTAATTGTAGAACTTAAGTTCTTTATAATTAGCCGAAGCATGATCGGAAATTCCGTACCTGAGCCTAAATTCGCAACATCACCGATGAAAATGGTGACGTAATTATAAATAGACTGGAAATGATATTCCATACTGGCGAGCTGGATATTTTTACCAATACCTATAAGAAATAACCAATAAACTCATTAATCGCCAGAGTTTTTCTCGCCCCTTCCAACTGAAAAAAAAACAGAAAAAAACCCCGTAAAATCACCCTTTAATCACTCAAAAACTTATGGGTAACGGTTTATTCATAGCATTAGATTAAACGACGGTTATATACCAATTAGACCGCTCGATGGAAAAGCCGATAGAAATTGCCTGAAGTTTTTTCGCCAAGCTCTTCAGGCGTCACTCCCTTCAGCCCGGCAATAAATCGTGCCACATCGGCAACAAACCGGGGTTCATTCGACTTTCCCCGATGCGGGACCGGCGCCAGATAGGGGGAGTCCGTCTCAATCAGTAATCGATCCATTGGCAAATAGTCAACCACCTCCCGCAACGCGGAGGCATTTCTGAAGGTAACAATGCCCGATATGGAAATGTAGTAATTCAGGTCCAGCGCAGCTTTTGCCATCGCCAAAGATTCGGTAAAGCAGTGCAATACGCCGGCAGACTCTCTGGATCCGTATTCACGGAGAAAGTCCAGGGTATCTTCCCGGGCATCACGGGTATGCACGACCACGGGCAACTCCAGTTCTGCACCGAGCTCAAGATGGTTAATAAAGGACTGCCGCTGAACCGCCTGCGCCCCTTCAGTGGTGGCATAGTAGTAATCAAGGCCTGTCTCACCGATGGCAACCACTTTTTCATGGTTGGCCAGCGAGCGCACAACGTCGATATCTGGTACCATTTCCTTACAGTCCAGCGGATGAACACCAACCGATGCATAGACATCCTTATACCGCTCAGCCAGCGATACCACTTCCGGGCCATTGTCCAGATTGATGCCAATGCAGAGCATACGATCCACACCCGCCGCCCTGGCCGCTGCTACTGCAACATCAAGATTTCCTTCATAAGCGCTCAAATCCAGACGATCGAGATGACAATGGGAGTCAATAAACATGTTTATCTCCTGAAAGCTCAACCCTGACAAACACTATCCCAAGTCAGTTTACATCGTGTTGGTCTGGCGATCCGAGGACAGTGCCCCGGCAATATACTTCTCAATTTTACTGCGTACACTGTCAGTCGGATCATTGAATTGAATACCAATCCCTGCCTGTCGGCCGCCCTGGGCCCCAATTGGCGTCACCCATATAACCTTTCCCGGAACAGGAATCTTCTCAGGCTCATCCATCAACGTCAGACGAATAAACACGTCATCCCCGAGGTTGTAATGCTTGTGGGTTGGCACAAACAGCCCGCCACCACTGACAAATGGCATATACGCTTCATAGAGTGATGCTGTGTCCCGTATGGTCAGAGACATCAGTCCCTGCATCCCTTTCCCCATGACAACCCTCTCCTTTTTCCCTGAATTCAAGTTCAACCTGTTAACCGCAGGTCACCTTCCCAAAGTGGTCGATCAAAAAAAGGGCATGAGACGACTTCCTTCTTCGGCTAAATCACCAGCTCAAGATAGTCGCTGAACACACCTTCCATTAACATCTGACTGTTGAGGTTAGCGCCCTCCAGTAACTGCTGACGCTGACGCATGATTTTATCCCTCAACACCAGCAGATCTGCGGCCTCAACTTTTTTAGCAATATAGTCGAGCATTCTCATCAGATCACGATTCCTGACACAGCTTTCATCGGCAGTCAGTTGCAGTTTTACAGCATCATCCAGCCAGCTTCCCATCCAGGCCAGCAGTTCAATCAAGTTGCCTGTATGCCACTCTTTCGCCATTTCTACGGGGGTAAGATTACCCCGAAACAGTTCTGGCATAGCATTGAACAACCGTCCCCTGACGGCCAGCGTATCATTATCAAACATGGTCCTGGCGGTCATGGGTGATCCTGATGAAAGGCTCAACAACTGATCCACCACCAGGGGGTCGGCAATATGATCCGAAAGCCAGGCTTTTGCCTGCACAATATCAGGTACGGTAAAAGAAACCATCTGACAGCGGCTGCGGATGGTCGGCAACATATCTCCGGAGCGGGCACTGACCAGAATAAAGAGGGTATCACCACCAGGCTCTTCCAGACTTTTCAGCAAGGCATTGGCGGCATTAACATTCATCGCTTCGGCCGGATTGATGACAATGACTCTGCGCCCCCCCTGCTGGGCGGTTTTACGGGCGAACTCGTTCACCTGGCGAATCTGGTCAATTTTGACAGGTTTGCCTGCCGCTTCGGGCTGAACCACCAGCAGATCAGGGTGAGTTCCCGCTTTTACCAGCTCACAGCTCTTGCAATGACCACAAGCGTACTCGCCCGTGTTATGACTGCAAAGCACACGGGTGGCCAGGGCCCCGGCAAAATAACCCTTACCAACCCCGGGCACGCCCTTCAACAACAGGGCGTGGGAAAGCAGACCTGCCTGCATTCGCTGAATCAGTGGTGACCACTGTGCCGCTTGCCAGGGTAAAGGCCCTGACCGGAAGCTATTTACCATATCTGTTGATTCAGAACTCAATTAATCCAACCTTTACCCACGCCAATGAAGACTGCCCGCCGCACCCCGGGAAAGCCGGAACAGCACCTGTTTTTGCCGATAGCGGTTTATGCATAACCGGGAAACTGTTTACCCAAGACGATTCTTTACCCAAGCCTGCTTTGCAAAGCCTCGATAATACGTGCTTCAACCTCTGGAATCGACTGACTGCCATCAATGACAACGTACTGGTTCGGAAAACGCTCAGCTCTTTTCAGATAAACATTGCGAACGCGGTGGAAGAACTCAATCGTTTCCTGTTCAATCCGGTCCAGGGTTCCTCCCTGCTCAATAGCCCGACCTCTGGCCCTTGCCAGGCCAAGTTCTGGCTCAATATCCAGGAGCAGTGTCATATCCGGCCTTCGATCCCCCTGCACCAGCTGCTCCAGTACCGCTATACGCTGCTCATCAATGCCACGGCCGCCACCCTGATAGGCATAAGTTGCATCGGTAAACCGGTCACAAACCACCACCTTGCCTGCAGCCAGTGCCGGTTCGACACGCTGGCTGAGATTCTGGCAGCGTGCGGCAAAGACCATCAGCAGTTCGGTAGTGTCCGTCACTGTCTCTTCATGCTCCGATAGCACAAGGTTTCTCAGCTGTTCGGCCAATGGCGTACCACCGGGCTCCCGGGTTTCCACATACTCATGGCCAGCAGCATTCAACCACTGCAGAACAACCCCTTTAGCGGTGGTTTTCCCGGCACCTTCACAGCCTTCAATCGTCAGAAAAAAACCCATCAATCTCTCAATGTCATCAGTAACCAGTATTTCCAGTGCAGCAATATTTATTGCACCGTTGAACGATAATCCTTCCGCCGCTCCGTAATCTGATATTTCCGGACAGCCCGATTATGTTCCGCCAGTGTTTTGGAAAAATGGTGAGTACCATCACCACGGGCAACAAAGTAAAGCGTTTCCCCATCGGACGGATTCAGTGCCGCCTGAACAGCCTCGCGACCAACCGTCGCTATCGGGGTTGGCGGTAAGCCATGGATAACATAGGTGTTATAGGCTGTTCGTTCCCGTAACATACTACGATTCAATTCACCTTTATAGCGATCCCCCATTCCGTAGATCACTGTCGGATCTGTCTGCAGCCGCATCCTTTTTTCCAGGCGCCTGACAAAAACGCCAGCAATATCAGGCCGCTCAGAGGGCACACCGGTCTCTTTCTCAATAATTGAAGCCATAATCAAGGCTTCATAGGGGGATTTGTACGGGAGGTCTTCGGCCTTTTTATCCCATTCATCCGCAAGGACAGACTGAAGCTTTTGATGGGCTCTTTTCAGAATTGAGGCTACGGTGGTCCCTGCTTCAAAGCTATAGGTGTCCGCATAAAACAGCCCTTCCAGATTATCAGTCTGTGGCACATCCTTCATCAGGGTTCCCATCACTGCCTTCAGGTTTTTCAGCTCGACAGGATCGGTCAGCTTCGGATGGCGATTCAACGCTTGCAGCAACTCTTTTAAAGTCCAGCCTTCCACCAGGGTCGCACTGAAGTAACGGACATCACCTGCAACAAACTGGTTCAACAGCTGCCGATAGGTGGTACCGGGAGCAATCAGGTATTCTCCGGCATGAAGGTCAGCAGCAACCCCCTTGACTCTGGCAAGGGCCTTAAACATGTCGGGATATTGGATAAGCTGGTCCACTGATAATCGCTGCACCACATGCCCCAGCGAGTCACCCGCAATAATGACAAACTCTGTATCACTGCTAACCGGAACCTTCTGGTCACCATACCAGCGAAGACCATACCAGCCAGCAGCCACACAGACCATTACCAACAGCAAACCACCGCTCAGCGCCAGCAGCAACTTCCTAAGCATTTAATTCTTCCAGTACACAATCTCGAATCCGGGCAGTCAGGGATCCAATACCCCACTGCCTTCCTTCATATTCAATCACAGGCCAGACACCGTTTACACTGTTACAGAGAAAGACTTCCGAACCTTCCAGATCCGGGGATAGCGACTGTTCATTAACAGCAATCCCGCGATGACGGGCAAAGTCGATAATAAAGTCGCGACAAACCCCGGCTACACCACTGAATGTCAGATCCGGAGTGACCAGGCCACCTTCACGGGTCACCACAAACAGGTTACTCATGGTGCCCTCTATCAAGTTGCCTTCGATATCGCACAGCAGACCTTCGTCGTAAGCATTGCCCTGCCACTCACTTCTGGCCAGCACCTGCTCAAGGCGGTTCAGGTGCTTCAGCCCTGCCAGCGTACTTCGTCCAAGACGCATCTGACAGTGCTTTACCCGCGCGCCATGCAAACCAGGATCACGGGACCTTGACGGTAGCGGGTGCAGTGAGAGAATTCGGCGTGGAGAGAAACAACCCTCGGGGTTATAGCCTCGCCCACCGCTACCCCGGGTTATGATAACTTTCAGTACAGCGTCACCGGCCCGGTTATCCAGCAGAAAGGCACCGACCTCTTCAAGCAAACGCTCAATATCCAGAGCGATACCCAGCGGTTCGCAAGAGCGCTGCAGGCGACGCCAATGATAGTCAGCAAGCGTTGGCTTACCACCGGAAACCCGAACCGTTTCAAATAAGCCATCCCCATAGGCCAATCCACGATCTGAAGTCGGCAGGAATGCTTCAGGTACACCATTAACCCAGACTGGATAATCACTCACCCGGACACCCCCTTTTCACAACTGGCCCTAACTTTCTATTTTGGAAAATGCCAAAGTTACGTTTGTACCACCAAAACCAAATGAGTTGGAGAGCACATGATCCATCTGCATGTGCCTGGCATGGTGCGGCACATAATCAAGATCACAGCCCTCGCCGGGTTCGTCAAGATTGATGGTTGGGGGAATCACACTCTCAACCAATGACTTGATACTGAATACCGCTTCCACAGCCCCGGCAGCGCCCAGCAAATGGCCAGTCATGGATTTTGTAGAACTGACCGCCAGATGAGCGGCATGCTGCCCAAACACCTTATGAATTGCCCGTGTTTCAGCCACGTCCCCTGCCGGTGTGGACGTGCCATGGGCATTAATATACGACACACTTTCAGGTGCCAGACCGGCATCTTCAAGCGCTGAAATCATGGCACGTGCAGCACCACGACCATCCTCTGGCGGAGACGTCATATGCCAGGCATCACCACTCATGCCGACACCACTGAGCTCAGCGTATATTCTGGCTCCACGTTTAACCGCATGCTCGTACTCCTCAAGCACCAGAATACCGGCACCATCACCCAGGACAAAACCATCACGGGCTGCATCCCAGGGACGACTGGCCTTTTCAGGCTCATGGTTACGGGTAGAGAGCGCACGGGCCGCCGCAAAACCGGTCATGCCAAGTGCTGAGGAACCTTTTTCGGCACCACCGGCCACCATAAGATCGGCATCACCATAAGCAATGGTTCTCGCTGCAAGGGCAATGGCATGGCTCCCGGAGGCACAGGCTGTAGAAGTGGCAAAGTTGGGTCCCTGAAGGTTGTATTTCATGGAAACCCAGCCCGCCGCCATATTGACGATTGCAGCGGGAATAAAGAATGGGGATATGCGACGAGGACCACTATTCAGGAGCGTTGAATGGTTCTGTTCAATAGACGTCAGACCACCAATACCTGACCCGATCGCCACACCATATCGGTAAGCACAGTCATCATCAATAACAAAGCCGGAGTCAGCAATGGCCTCAGCAGCAGCAGCAATGCCATATTGAATAAAGACATCCATTTTCCGAACGTCCTTCTTGTCAATGGCAGCATCAGTAACACGGGCAGGATCAAAATTTTTGACCGCTCCACAGATCGAAACACTGAAGCCTTCTGTATCAAGGTGGGAGATAGCCTCAATGCCACTGCACCCTGCTATCAGACTTGACCAGCTGTCACTGACATTATTGCCAACAGGGGTTACCGCACCCATGCCCGTTACAACGACTCTTCTACGCATTCGCCGAGATAATGTTTCTGCTTTTTTTTCTTCCGACAAGACTGACTCTCCTGCTGACCTGCCGTACAGATTCAATGATCCGTCATTCCTGCAACAGAGTCCCCACTATCAGAGAGGCTCATATGAAAAACGACAGCAACACGATAATAATTTCACCGTACAGCCAGCTTTTATAGCCCAGCAGGCTGCCCTAAACAACAAAAGCCGCAGACAATTGTCATGCGGCTTTTGATTGGCATACTTTTGGAATACTTCCGGTTAAAGAAAGCGTCCTGAAAAAGTGTGCCACAAAAAAACAGCTGTGCAAATCAAGGCAGAATCAGGAGTGTGCAACAACGTAGTCAATTGCTTCCTGAACAGTGGTGATCTTTTCAGCCTCTTCATCAGGAATCTCGGTTTCGAATTCCTCTTCCAACGCCATCACCAACTCAACAGTGTCCAGAGAGTCCGCGCCCAGATCCTCTACGAATGACGCACTGTTAGTGACTTCGTCTTCCTTCACGCCAAGCTGTTCGCAAACAATCTTCTTAACGCGCTCTTCAATGGTGCTCATACCTTGTTGTGCTCCTATCGATATTCGGTGCAGCCTGAGGCCACAGGTGAACTAGTGTATATGGTCAATTATGGGAATTTCAAGCCAGTTCAGGGAAAACCGGTGAGCATCCACGCAAATTGACAACAGATCTAACAAAACCCCAAAACCAAACCTGTAAGAACAGATTATTTCTCCCTGCTCATTGCCGTTAAAGCACTACAGGTTCAGCCAAGGGAGGATTAATTCATGTACATGCCACCATTGACATGCAGGGTCTCACCAGTGATATACCCGGCAGGCTCACTGACAAGAAAGGCAACAGAAGCCGCAATCTCTTCCGGCTGCCCCAGCCGGGCCAGGGGAATCTGCCCAAGCAGAAAGGACTGCTGTTCTTCAGGCAGCGCCCTGGTCATATCGGTTGCAATAAAGCCCGGCGCAACGGTGTTCACCGTAATGCTTCTTGAACCGACCTCACGGGCCATAGCCCTGGTGAAACCTTCAATACCCGCCTTTGCTGCCGCATAATTTGCCTGCCCCTGGTTCCCCATGGAACCAACAACAGAACTGATATTCACAATCCGCCCCCAGCGTGCCTTGGTCATACCACGCAGGACAGCCTTACTCATACGGAAGATAGAACTGAGATTCGTGTCAATAACGTCGCCCCACTCATCATCCTTCATGCGCATCAGAATATTATCACGGGTAATGCCCGCATTATTGACCAGAATCAGCGGTGCGCCATATTCTGCACTAACCGCCTTAACCACCGCCTGACACTCATCCGCTGACGTTACGTTCAGCGCCATGCCCTGACCCTGAATACCCTCCACCTGCAAAGCTTCAGTAATGGCAGCTGCACCGGACTCAGACGTCGCCGTCCCGATCACCGTGGCTCCGGCTTTACCCAGGGACAGAGCTATTGCCTTGCCAATACCACGACTGGCACCGGTAACCAGGGCAACTTTTCCTTTCAAAGCCTGTCCCTTCAAAGCCTGTCCTGAAACAGACAGCCCTTCCTGCTCTCTTTCAACCGTCATTTCCCGCCTGTTCCTTATTGGTTAGCTTCTGCCAGCATCTGAGCCATAGCGTCAGCAGATTCCAGCGTAGCAATGGGCGCACGTCGTGCAATACGTTTATTCAATCCAGCCAGCACTTTACCGGGGCCGCACTCAGCAAACCGACCAACACCTGCAGCCATCATGGCTTCTACAGACTCCACCCAGCGTACCGGACTGTAAAGCTGAGCCACCAGATTCGCCTTAAGCTGGGCCGGATCAGAACTGACCTCAGCAGAAACATTCTGAACCACCGGAATCACCGGCTCAACCAATTCAATACCCTGCAACTCTTTCTGGAGGCGTACTGCGGCAGGCTTCATCAAGGCACAATGGGAAGGAACACTGACCGGCAGCTCAATCGCCCTCTTGGCACCCGCTTCCCTTGCGCACTCAACGGCTCTTTTAACCGCGGCAACCTGACCGGCAATCACCACCTGACCGGGGGCATTGAAATTGACTGCTTCAACGACCTCACCAGCTGCAGCCTGCTCACAGGCAGTAACCACATCTGCGTCATCAAGGCCAATAATCGCCGCCATGGCACCTTCACCCGGGGCAACCGCGTCCTGCATAAACAGGCCACGCAGACGAACCAGCCTGACCCCATCAGCAAAATTCATTGCGCCAGCACAAACCAGGGCTGAGTATTCACCCAGACTGTGACCAGCCATCATGGCGGGCATTTCCCCCTGACGATCGCACCAGAGACGCCAGAGAGCGACACTGGAAACCAGCAGTGCCGGCTGAGTATTCTCAGTCTGGTTCAACTGCCCGACAGGCCCCTCGCTGACCATTTTCAAAAGGTCCAGACCGAGCACCTCTGCCGCTTCCGCAAACGTTTCCTGAACCATTGGCTCGCCAAGGTAATCAGCCAGCATGCCAACCTGTTGAGACCCTTGTCCCGGAAAGACAAAAGCAAGCTTATCCGTCATTTCAACCCGCTCTTTCGCACAGCTCTCTTTATACCAAGAAGCCTGAAATTCAATCGAAAACAAAGCGAACCTTCCGGCACAACCACACCAGTTAATGCAGTCAACCGGGACACCGGCTACGCCCCCTCGTAGAAACCGGGCCAATTATAGGAAAAATAGACAACAAGGTAAGTAAATTTATGTTTCCAATAACAAAACAGGACCGGAAAAATGATTATAAACACAGAGTAATTAACACAAAATATTATCGATATTCATTATACGAACCCTGTTCGTCTACTAGCTTAGAGTTCAGGTTGGTCATTATTTACTCCAGGTAGAATAGCCATAATGATCAACGCTTGGAAACTTGTTTATCGGTAATCACTCGCCTGGATCAGCAAAGTTACCGGTCAAACCGTATCGCAAAATGATTATAACACTGCCTTGCAAGTCATAAGGCCTCAGGAAAGGATATGAACGCTTCAGCTACACCTGGTTTCGTGCCAGCATCAGTCGCTGGAAATGACGCTATACAACCGCCAGACAATAAGGAAGAACCGCCAGCGGAACCGGTAAAGGGAGTTTTTATCAAACGCATAAGCCCCCCCAGGCATATATGCTGTGCCCCCGGCACACGTCACCCTCAGGAAAACAACAAGTCGGTCGCCCACTATGAGATCTCCGGCCACAAAGCCAGCAACACAATAGCCACGCCACTCCAGGCCCCCCTGGTTCAGGAAACGCCGGGCTTGCCAACATTTCTGGAATGGCTCAGGCAGAATCACACAGAAACACTCTATAACTGCCTTGCCGATCAACTGGCAATCAATCCAACCTGTTTTACCGAGGCAAGAGGCCAGCTGCCTGACCCGGAAAACCAACAGTCTGTTTTTGAGGCCGTAGCCCTGCAGTTACTCCGGGGCCAGTAATTATATTCATCAGCTATACCAGATCACGGATGCTCTTCAATCATTAACCTTTTAACCCGTATCAACGGAAAACCTAATGGACACTCAATCTTACCCATCGTCAACAACCACCATGATCAACAACACTGCATTCCAGATTTCATCATCCAACCCATTTGCCCCCCCCAAACAAAAACAGGAAGCAAAAGGCAATTTCCAGTCCCACAATGTGGATATCAGTTCGTCTGGTAAAACAATAAAAATGATCAACACCACGCCCTCACCAGACCTTGATAATCCAGTCAATCTCAAAAACAACGAAGTTTGTCACGCAATTCAGGAGTTAATGGAGCGAAAATCAAGGGGAGAAAAATTATCCGGCAATGAAATCAGAATGGTTAAGCTTGCCAAAGAAATAATAACCATCCATGAAGGTTTAAAACAGGCTCCTGAAGGTCGCCCTGCCAACGGCACGACAACACCCAATGCCCATAAAACCAGCTCGGCAACCTCATCTCCGCAAAACGCCACCACCAGTGATGCAGCAGAAACTTCCGATCAGGCCAATACCTCTGCTGCGTCCAACCATACGACGACAAAACCAGAATTCACGGCAAGCTATTATCCGGATGCAATCACGGTACCCCATGCAAATATCACTTCCAAAGCGACTCCATCCAATCTGCCGGTAACGGATTTTCACGATGTCAATCACAGCACCGGGTCTACTGACACTGAAAAGCCAGACACCCCAGCCCCAAACACAACAACCACAACTGCAACAACAAAAGACATCAGCACCACCAATGTTGAACTGCCCACTGTCGTCCAATCCCCATCAACATCAACATCAACATCAACATCAACGCCGGAGACGGTCACAGACGCAATAGCCACATCAACCTCAATAATAACGACCACATCAACCACCGCTGTCACTCCAACCACGCCACTGCCATCATTGAAGGCGCTGGTAGCTGACAGTGTGGAGTTCACCCTGATGGCAGGGCTCAAAAAAAGCCTTCTGTCTTACCAGGCGCAACACCCGAAAGTCAGCCTGGCCAAACTCATCTCAGGTATTGATCAGGAGTTAGACCTTCTTCAGGTTTTCAGCCTGCTGATCACCGCCTCGGCTTTTGCCAGAACCATCAAAAAATCCCATCCTGATGATGCCCGGCAATACGACAAGATCCTTCAGGACACCCTTGCAGAACTGAAAAAATCCGCTGACACCACCCAAAGCCCCCATGCCAGGCATCGAAGATCTCCTCTATCGGAGATGGCAAAAATGTTGCTCAAGAGTCTTTATGAATTTGAAAAAGCACCAATGAATGAAGAAATGACAGCTTTTTTTAAAGGCTTTGAAGAAGAACGCGGTCTTTTTACCGAACTTATGCGCACACAACCAGAGACACCGGGAAGTGAATTCCAGGAACTGTTTAACCAGGTAAAATCTTCCGGATCCATTCTGGTAGCGATGGATAAATATGAAAATGCAATCAAGCCTCTACTGGATGCAGGAAGGTTTGTTGAAGTTGGTAAATTAGCCTTTAAAGTCAACGTTCTTTACAGCTATGGAGAGAAATTTGTCAACTCCGGTGAATATACTAATGAACAACAATTAGAAAATCCCTATCAAAATCTTTTGACAAAACTTGATAGATTCAAGAAATTGCACATTGATGGCCTGGAAGAACTTGCCTTTGGTTTTGATGATCTTTCGGCTTCAATTCCACTGAATGAAATAATTAACAATGCATACATATACTATGACCCCCTCCGCTTACACCGGCTGGTAGATCAAGTTTCTGAAGGCCTCTGTTACGGGGACGCTATCAGCCTGGCCATAGCAGACCTCTATGAAGCAGTACCCAATTCATTGCTAAGTATGTCAGAGGCAATATTATTCGGTAGTCATTACTCGAAATATGCCATTGAAATAAAACGCCTCATACAAGAACTTTCATTTGCAGGTGATGAAGATATACCTAATGCACTAAATACATTTGGATTAACAGAAAACTGTGAATGGGTACAAAATATGATCGATATAATGGAATATGTCAGAAAAAACTTCCAACATGCATATCACACGCCTAATTTTGATTCCCTCAATGACCTGATCAACCAATTAATACCCGATGACAACTTCGCCACTGATCTCCTCCAATATATTGTCAGGCCACATAAACAACACGTTGTTTACCTTTCAGTGAGGAAAACTCCATATCTTTACAAGCTAACTGTTCATGATATAAATACCGGGCTGATTGTTGTTACTGGTACCACAATTCAAGAGCTGAAAAATGCAATACCCGACGCTCTGAGGGAGTTTGCCAATTTTAATAGAATATCTCTGAATTCTGAAGCCGGAAAAACATTGGAAAATGTAGGCTTCGCCAAAGTAACAGCAAACCGGTTGGCCCCCCTGGAAACACTGAAACCATTTCCAGACTCGGCATTAAGTATCAAGGATATCATGACGAACCCGGTCACACGCCTGCAGGAAATTGATGTAAAGAATACCAAGGAGCTAATCCATGAATATCTGAACGAAGTTCACAAAGAGGCCAATCTTAAACGACTAAAACTCCCCAAAAAGCTTCCTGAACACTCCTGGACACCCGCTGAATCAGAAAATACCATCACAACCAAAAGCCCAATTATTTCACAGATGCGTGAGGTACTGGCCAATCTTAAAGACCTGCCAGAAGCCGAAACATTGCCCATCAGTGTTAAACAAGTTAATGCCCATCTCATTAAAACACTCGACACCATCTTAAAACATCTTTCTGACCCTAAAGCACAATCCTCATCAGATACCGACAATACCGGCAACCAGGCATCAATGCCCGCCAATCCCAGCGCCAGTGATTTGATCAAACTGGGCATCAGGCATGACTTTCTTGAACTGCTGGAACCCGATACCCAAGGCCTCGGCATTAAGGCCGCTGACCCGCAGCCAGGCCCCTCTAACCCTGCCCACGATCCTGCCCAACACCACAAACCAGTAAAGAAACTCACCACCGGAGAAAACGTCGGTGTTGGCTTTGGCACTTTTGGATTGGCGGTCGGAGGGGCTCTGTATTCATTCAGCAAGGCTTGTCCCGGCTGTCTGTCAGAAATGGCCAGTGAGTTCAGCACAAGTAGCGAGAGCGCTGCCGACAGGATAGCCAACGCCCTTAACCGGGGATCTCAACAGGCAGGAGAGGAAGCCGGGGAAGACGTCGGGGAGGAAATTGGAGAAAAAGCCGGAGAAAAAGCCGGAGAAGATGCCGGAGACAATGCCATTGAAGAGACAGTAAAGAAAACCGTAAAAAAAACCGCAAAAAAAGCCCTGCAGGAGGCCGCTAGATGCAGGCGGTCGGCTGGCAGCTGTAACCAGGTAGAAGGTGAAAATGAAGGTGGAGAAGCGGGAGGCGAGGCAGGTGGTGAAACTGCCGGTGAAGTTGGAGGCGAAGTTGGCGGTGAAGTCGGTGGTGAACTTGGAGCTGGAGCAGGCGCTGGAGCTGGAGCAGGCGCTGGAGCTGGAGCAGGCGCTGGAGCCGGTGCAGCTGGAGCCGGCGGTGGGGCAAGTGCAGGCGGTGCGGCCGGTGGTGGGGTAGCCGCTGGCGGCGGTACTATAGTTTTAAAAAAAGTAGGCAAGGCCTTAGGAAAGTTGATCAAGGCCATAAAAGACGACATCAACAAACACAAACACAAACACAAAAAAGATGCAAAACAGCATAAAAAGCAAACCCCTCACCAGGCCTCAGTAGTAGCACAACAGGCAATCGCTGCAGAACTGGCAATACTTGCAAAAACCGCCGCGCCGGAGCCAACAACTGAACAAGCGACGACACTGGCAAGTACCACTGGCAAGCCCACCACCAAACAGCTGCCATCCGCCCATCGTTCTTCTACCGAACGTGACACAACCACTGCTTCAACCTCCAAGCCCGCCGCAGCAACAACTGAAAGTACCACCAAAGCAAGAGTTACAACACCGGCAAGCGCCACTGAAAAGACCACTAGCGGACAGTCGTCATCTGCCCGCCTCTCTTCTACCGAAAGTGACACAACCACTTCGTCAACTGCCCAGCCAATCACACCAACATCTGAAGGAACGACCAAAGCAAGGGTTACAACATCACCAGGCACCACGGGTGAAACTACCACCGGACAGCAGGCCTCTTCCCATCAATCTACTGATGGTGATACAACCACTTCACCAACCACGCAATCAGCCGCATCAACAACAAAAGAAACCACCAGCACCGGGACCACTACATCGGCAGGCACCACAGGCCAGTCCACTACCGGACAGCCGTCTTCTGCCCATAGTTCTTCCATCGAAAGTGACACAACCACTTCATCAACTGCCCAGCCAACCACGGCAACCACTGGAGATACAACCAAGGCAAGAGTCACAACACCAGCAAGCACCACGGGTGAAACTACCACCGGGCAGCAGGTCTCTTCCCATCAATCTACTGATGGTGATACAACCGCTTCACCAACCACGCAATCAGCCACATCATCAATAAAAGAAACCACCAGCACCGGGACCACTACATCGGCAGGCACCACAGGTCAGTCCACTACCGGACAGCCGTCTTCTGCCCATAGTTCTTCCACCGAAAGTGACACAACCACTTCATCAACTGCCCAGCCAACCACTGCAACTACTGGAGATACAACCAAGGCAAGAATCACAACACCAGCAAGCACCACGAGTGAAACTTCCACCGGACAGCAGGCCTCCTCCCATCAATCTACTGACAGCGATATAACCGCTTCACCAACCACGCAATCAACCACATCAACAACAAAAGAAACCACCACCACCGGACAGACGTCATCTGCCCGTCGCTCCTCTACTGAAAGTGACACAGCTACTTCGTCAACTACCCGGCTAACCACTGCAACCACTGGAGATACGACCAAAGCAGGGGTTACAACATCAGCAAACACCACTGCCGAGTCCACCACCAGACAGCCGTCATCTACAGATCACGCTTCTATAGAAAGCGACACAACCACTTCGCCAACCACCACTGACAGGGCTGACAGCGAACCCCCAACGTCAACAAATGCCACCAGCAAGTCCCCCACTGAAAACGATACACAAAAGCAGTCAGTTTTCCCCCGGCTGGTCAAGGCATTTGATGACAGTAACGAACAAGCCAAAGAGCAGTTTACCCGATCCATCAGCGAAACCTCTGAACTGGCCCTGGCGAAAATTCAACAGCTAACCACCACCGATAAGGAAAAAAAGAGTATCCAGACCCGGGTCATACTCGGTTATACCCTCAATAACCTTAACACTGTCTTCGATAGGGAATTCCTGAATACATACGCACATGCCCGCAGGACACTGGAGGCACTTCACTCTGCCCCAGCGGCTAATGACTATAAACTCCCGGCAGCCCGAACGATCATTACCGACGCCCTGATCAGGACTTTTCAGCAGATGTATGCCACATTGAATACCCAACGTCTGCTGCTGTTTACTGATGCGGGCTATATCGACCCGGACAGACTGAGCCGGGAGGAAATGCTGAAGCTCAAGGCTGCCGCTATCAGCCCGGAAGGAAAAGAGATCTTGTACCCGGACAATTTGCGCAAGGCCATCAGCGATTTCCGGCAAGATGAGTCATTTGGTCAATCCAGGCAGTCAGATCAATTGCTTACTGATCTCTCCAGGTTCCTGAAAGACACCAGCGAAGTTGATCTATTGGAACAGCAGGAAAAAGAGTCCGGCACCCCAAGCCCGGTCTTGCAACAAAGGCAAGATTTGTGGTCGTCTATTGCGAAACTGGGTAACAAAATGAGCAGTAGCGATGCCATCGCCGGTCAGCCTGCCCCTGAAATCCAGCAACTCATGTGGTCGGTTATGACACAGGAGAAAGAGCTGTTTATTGACGACATCCAGGCCCTGCATCAACGGGATAAGGGCCACTTTAATGATGAAGTTACGCAGAAGGGACCTGATGTGCTGGCCATTCCGCGCGACTTCTATGACGTTATTGAAGTTCCGGGTGCCTATCGAATAGCGCTTGGCAATGATGGCTTGTCGCCAGCCGGGAAAGCTATAGAACCTTCGCCAACCCGTTCGGCGCCCGACTCAACCACGGAGCACAAACTCAACCAGAGAAGAAAGCGCAGAGAAATTGCCCCCCCCCCCCGAACCACCACAACGCTCTTCGGCTGCGCGCCAGACAGGCATCCTGGATAACATCAGGAATGGGCTTGGCAGGCTGTTCGGTTCTATCAGGCCAATGTCGTCAGCACCCGTGGCGCCCTCCCCTGCACAGGCCAGGCTTGCGGATCAGGAGACATTCGATAATGGCCATAGCCGTTCCAATCACGCACCCGGGATAGCTAACCATCCCCTATACAGCGCCAACGCCAGCCTGACCCTGGCAACCCTGCTCGCCTCTAAAGTCAATGGCCGGAAGTTATCGCCGGTTAAAGGCAACGAGCCACCTTCTGACCGACAAGAGCTGCTGGGCCAGGCACCGGGTATGCAACTATTAAACGACGCCCTGGCAATAGCCCCTCTGCTGCACAGTGAAGTGTCTGCCTTTATCCATCATCTGGACAGTAAAGCTGGCCCCGTTGCCCGCCAGTGGAGCCGGAATGACTTGGTCAATATGGCCATCTTGCTCGCCACACCGTCAACACCCACCAAAACTCTCAATAAAACTCTCAATAAAACACCAACCAAAATACCGGCCAAAGTAACAGAGGATTTCTTGCAGCAAGCCCTCACTTCGCCGACCATTGGCATACGCCATGAGCATCCGGATAATATCTTCAGTGCCGAGACTATGGTTCAGGGAACAGGAAACACCGGAGGTCAGGCCAACTCTGTTTTCCATAACCCGGCAACGGGTCAGACCACCACCAGGGGGCACGCCATGGGGCTGGCACGAGCCATGTTGCAAGCCGCAGCCAGCAACCGCCTGGCCGGTTATTCGGCGGACAATAAGCTGCCCGACTCCCTGCGCAACCAGATCATCCATCAGGCAGACCAGTTGCAGAATCGACAGCAGAAAAACACCGTCGCCGAGCTCGGAAAACTGGCTGGCCATAAAGACGACACCCCGGACATGTTGGCGATGATTGACCAGCGATTAATGCCTGCACCTGCCTTGCACCCGGAAAAAGCGCTGCATAATCCATTGATCAATGTCCTCACCAGGGGCCAGTATGAACCCGGCAGAAAACTGTTTATGCAGCACTCCCTGCAACATCAGCTGGGGATGGTACAGGAGCTGGCGGCACTGCCTGACTATCTGGGGGTGGATTACTTCACCGAACCACTGGCGCAACTGAAGTCTGACGTGCAAAAAGCCAGCAGAAGAAAAGCCGCAGGCAACGGCGAGATAACAGACCTCCAGTCGTTTGCCCTGAGCCAGAGAGCCTGGCAACTGTTCAACAACTTGTACGATGCCAAGGTTGCCGTGCCCAAAGAAGCCATGAACCGGGTAAAAATCCAGGCCATGATCAACCGCCGGGGTCTTATAGAACCAGGAGAAACCCGGCAGCTTCAGGAACTGGTGTTGGCTTTGCTGCCCCGACAGGCCAGTGCCAGTGATCATGCCAGACTGACCACCAGGGCGGACCAGGCCATTCCGTCACCGGCCAAACTCCATCAATACCACCCTGGACAGATTACCAGCATCATCAATGGTTACTCGACCATCAAGTCATTTGTTGCCAAACAGTTTCCCCGCGTATTTGGCCATGCCCACCTGGATCCTGAGCTGAAAAATGAACTGATCAACCAGATAGCACGGGTCAGTCTGTACGCATTGAAGGGGAAGATCACCGACAACAGTTGGAAAACTATGGCCATGGAAATGCTAAGGCAGGAGTACCGGGAATTTAGTCAGTGAGATATTTGCGAGATCCGGGCTAATAACCGTGTCGAGTAATCTATGATTATCTTGGTTAATCGGGAAGTTAAATACGGAACCACGAAGGTCACAAAGAGCACAAAGAAGAAATTTTTTTTCCTTCGTGCTCTTCGTGTCCTCTGTGGTTCCATCCAAAACCCATCGTAAATGGGGGAGGTGAGCTTGATGTCAGCCCAGCATTGATTCTATCTCTTTTGCCAACCGCCCGGGCACATCGCTGTCCACTTCTCTGACGGCCTCACCGATAGCCCGGAAAAAACCTTCCTCATCAGAGTGACCATGACTTTTGACCACAATCCCCTGCAGCCCGAGAAAACTGGCACCGTTGTATACTACCGGATCAATGCTTTTATAGATTTTGCGCATGACCGGCGCAATCAGCAGCGAGAGAAAGCGACGCCAAAGCGTCTGCTGAAAAGCGGCAACCAGGCTGTCACGAATCAGACAGGCAACCCCCTCACCGGTTTTCAGGGCAATATTGCCGACAAAACCGTCACAGACCACCACATCCGCTTTGCCTGCAAACACATCATTCCCTTCGATATAGCCGATGTAGTTCAGACGACCATCGTCTTTCAACAGCCGATTTGCCAGCTTGACCTGCTCATTCCCTTTAATATCCTCAGTCCCGACATTCAGCAGCCCCACCCTCGGGGCAGCGATACCTCTGACAGAAGCGGCAAGCAAAGAACCCATCACTGCAAACTGATAGAGACTGTTGGCGGAACAGTCAACATTGGCCCCCATATCCAGCAGCAGAACACTGCCACCGGCACAGGGAATGGTCCCGGCAATGGCAGGACGATCAATACCCACAAAGGTCTTCAGGGCAAATCGCCCCATGGCCATCAGGGCACCGGTGTTTCCCGAGCTGACACAGGCAGCCGCACTGCCATCAGCCACCTGCTCAAGGGCAACCCACATGGAGCTATCTTCTTTGGATCTCAGGGCAAAAGAGGGCTTTTCATCCATGCCGATGGTCTTGCCAGCATGAATAACTGTAAGGCGGGAGTGATCGAAAGGAACAGAAGAGAGATGGCCGGTAATCAGCTGCTGATCGCCTACCAGGGACAAGTGAAGGTCCGGATAAACCTCCATGGCCCGAAGGGCAGCCCGGATACGAGAACGGGGACTTTCGTCCCCGCTCATAATATCAAGCGCTATTCTCCGTCCTGGAGTTGCTGACCGTCCTGGCATGGAATGACTCACTCGCTGACTTTACCTTCCAGTACTTTACGACCACGGTAGAAACCGTCAGCCGTCATGTGATGACGACGATGAGTTTCACCGGAAGTTGCATCAACAGACAGCTGGGCAGCAGTCAGACTGTCGTGGGAACGGCGCATGTCACGCTTGGAACGGGTTTTACGATTTTGCTGAACAGCCATGTGTTCTCTCTCCTAAATTCTTTGCCTGGAACTCTATTTGGGTTCGGTAGTGCTTTTTTCCGGATCAGCTTTCAGACTGGCCAGAACGCTGAACGGGTTACGACGCTTTTTTTCTTCCTCTGCCCGGGCAGCGGAAGCCTCAGCCTCTTCATCAGATTCAGTAGTAAAGCTCTGCTGAACCTGGCAGGCTTCCGGCGGATGATAAGCCACGATAGGAAGACTCAACAGGAGCTCTTCCTCCAGCAGGGACACCAACTCCATCGGCTCCTCCTGGAGCATCAGGGGTTCATAACCCTCTGGCAGCGACCGGGCCTGCTCATCGGTCAATACCCCCATCAGGTTGAGATCTGAACGCACGGGAAGTTCTGCTACATCAAGACAGCGCTGACAAATCATTTTAAGATTTGCCTCAACATGCCCCTCAAGAACCACTCGATGATCTTCGCTCATGTAGAAATGAAGAGATACCTTCACCTCACCCTGATCGTCAGCGAGGCCGGCAACCAGTCGTTCAAACTGTGTTAGCGCCAGCGAACCTTCAAACTGTAACCCCTGACGCGCGAGTTTACGCGGATCAACGGTTTTTGGTAATTGGCCTGATAACATAAGCGCGCAATCATAGGGCTATGCCCCTTTTCTGTCAAACATCCATTTTGGATTAGAACGATGAATATATTGTTAGCCTCAGGCTCACCCTATCGAAAAAGCCTGCTTGAACGACTCAAACTGGAGTTCAGCCAGGCCTCACCGGACATTGACGAAACCCCTGAAGCGGGAGAGAGCGCCAGGGAGCTGGCACTGAGGCTTTCCCGGGAAAAAGCGCTGATACTGGCCGATCAATATCCGGATACCCTGATTATTGCCTCCGACCAGAGTGCCGCACTGGACAACAGGATTCTTGGCAAACCCGGAACCCGGGAAAAAGCCATTCAACAGCTGTCCAGCTGCAGCGGCAGACCGGTGGTTTTCCACACCGGAATTTGCCTTTTGAATACGGCTACAGCACAGCATCAGCTGACCTGTGTGGACTACACCGTCTGGTTCCGAACCCTGTCCAGCACGCAGATTGCCACCTATATAGATGCAGAAAGCCCACTGGACTGCGCCGGCAGCTTTAAATGCGAGGGACTGGGCATCACCCTGTTCGAGAAAATGGCTGGCGATGATCCTGACAGCCTTGTTGGACTGCCACTGATCACCCTGACCACCATGCTGATGAATGAAGGAGTTTATCCTCTGGGCAGATAAAATACCCCAGGCCTTGCAGAGAAGGCCTGGTGATCAAATCACATTAACTGAAACCCATCCCCCAGGGCTTCCACCAGGGTGGCGCTGACACCAGCGCCAAAATCCCGGGCAAATTTTTCCAGCGGTGAAAGGCGGAAAGTATAATCAACAATATCCTCTTCACCTACCACTTCACGGGCCACATAACCGGCACTGCCCAGACCATCAATCAGACCCAGTGTTTTAGCCTGCTCACCAGACCAGATCATGCCTGAGAAAATATCCGACCGGTCAACCAGTCGATCGCCACGTCCGGTTTTAACCGCATCAATAAACTGCTGATGAACAGTATCCAGCGACGCCTGCCACTGGGCAGCAGCTTCGCGGTCCACGGACTGGAATGGATCAAGGAATGCCTTATTTTCACCGGAGGTATAGGTTCTGCGGGTAACACCCAGCTTTTCCATCGCCCCGACAAAACCAAAACCTGAGGAAATAACACCGATAGACCCTACCAGGCTGGCCTTATCGGCGTAAATTTCATCGGCGGCGGCAGCAATGTAATATCCTCCAGACGCACCAATATCCATAATAACCGCGTAAATAGGCGTATCCATGTGCAGCCCACGCAGTCTGAGAATCTCATCATAGATATAGCCGGACTGCACCGGACTGCCACCCGGGCTGTTAATCCTCAGAATCACCGCTTTAGTGCCCGGATCCTCAAAAGCTGAACGCAATCCCGACACGACCACATCGGCATCCACATCGCCACCGCCAATCTGACCATCAATCTCCACCAGCGCCGTATGTTCACCGGAGCCATCATTGATCGCAACATCACTGATATTGGTCGCGTTATAAATAATCCCTGCGGAGAAAAACAACCAGCCAAAGGTCAGCAGTTTGAAAAATATACCCCACCGTCTTGAACGGCGCTGCTCCAGCAACGCCCCCCTGGCCAGAGCATCCACCAGATCCCAGGCTCGGTTACTGTCCAGGCGATCCTGTGCCTCAGGCGAGGACTCCTGCCACTTGTCTTGCATAATTACCTCTTAAACATGTTCACTCAAAAAACATCAAAGCCTGTTTATCAATTGTTCGATCCGATATCCAGCCCTTGCAACGCTGACAACACCTCAGCCAGATCGACCGGCAAAGGCGCTTCAACCTTCAACCGTTTACCATCCAGCAGGTCAAATTCGATACTGGCCGCATGCAGGAACAGCCTTTTAAGACCAAACTGCTTTTGCAACAGATTGTCCGCATCCATACCGTATTTTTCATCCCCGGCAATGGCGTGCCCGGCATGCAGACAGTGAACACGAATCTGATGGGTCCGGCCCGTGATTGGATAAGCCTCAACCAGCGTCATATTGGGAAAACGCTCCAGAACCCGAAAAGCCGTTCGGGATTTTTTGCCATCCACATGTACCCGGACCATACGCTCTCCTGAGCGCAGCACGTTCTTCAGCAGGGGTGCATTTACCAGCTGTTTTCTCGCTGGCCACTTACCTGCCACCAGCGCATGATAAAGCTTTTCAACTTTTTCTTTCTGCTGCAACTGGTTATGCAGATGACGCAACATACTGCGGCGCTTGGCAATCACCAGACAACCTGAGGTGTCCCGATCCAGGCGATGCACCAGTTCAAGCGTGCGGTTTTCCGGCCGTAGCTGGCGAAGTGCCTCAATCACCCCATAAGACAGGCCGCTCCCACCATGCACAGCAAGCCCGGACGGTTTATTGATGATCAGCAGCAGATCATCCTCATAGAGTACCGCCTTTTCCAATTGAGCGATCACACTGTCCGCAGGCCTTACAGGAGACTCCCTTTCCGCCATCCTGACCGGAGGAATACGAACAACATCGCTCAACTGAAGTCGATAGTCTGCGGTTACCCGCTTTTTGTTAACTCGCACCTCACCCTTGCGAACGATACGATACACCCTTGTCTTGGGAACCCCCTTAAGAACCCGCAACAGAAAATTATCAACACGCTGACCAGCCGCATCCTCATCAATGGTCATAAAGTTAACGTTTGCGGCCACAACATCCGCTTCAACGGCCTCCCCATTCACTGGAGACAGCTCCTTTGACTTTCGAGGAGAATCCTGTCGGCCTGAACACTCTCGTCCAGCCCTTTCAGCCCCTCGACCGGAAACCAATCCTCCAGTTCTGCCAGACTCTGGAGCCCCCTTCCTGTGACTGGAATGGCCTTTACCATTAATGTTGCGCGCTTGTTTCAATCGTCTAACCACATACTCTGTTTATGTCAAGTTGCAGCCCCGGAAGCTCTACCCTAACCGGTTGAGATAAAAAGACTTTCAGGAATTACCGCAATTTTCGTTCAGGTAATCTTATCAGCTTTATGTCATTTGAAGCACTTACAGATTGCTGATATAGTTGTGGCACTGCCTTGTAACTATCCGAAAAGGCAGTTCGATTTACGAAGTCTGAGCATGACCCGTGAGGAATAGTATCACTCAAATTCCGCTAAACGGGCCGAAAAACAAACTGGAGTTACCCTGGCCTGATGAACAAGTCCGGGTTAAGTATCTTCAGGAATAACCGCTCAGGCAGACATCATGCAGGTGAACCAGTTACATCACTCCCGGAGAGTATGAGTCCCTGCCATGATTGCTGAATGATTAAAGACCACGGCCACAGCCGTGAAAGATAAACAGTGCCACCCAAAATCAGAGGTTGCGCTCCCGACACCAGGGATGAGGAAAAGCGGACGGGTCATATGCTAGTGAAAGGCTCCATGATACCTGTGAATGTATCCATAACCAGCCAGAAGCGCCCGATCAACGCATCTCCCCACTTTGCACCCGGTTAACATACGGATGCAGATTGCTATATCGTTACAGCCTTATCCTTGAACAAGTCCGGCTGTAAGCCTGATAGTTGGTTACCACCGACCACACCGCCTTCCATGCGGTTGTCGGCCTGTGTACCGTCGGGTAGCACCGAAGAGTTTGTACAGAAGCTGAAGGAAACCAGTTGCACTGCCAGCCACCGCGAATACGTCAAGTGGCAGGACGGGTTCTTCCGGAAATACGATGGATTGCCCGTTAAACCGATGGATGCGCTGGATTAACCGAATGTCACGAACAACTTTTCGCTTACAACAACTGATTCAGGGTAGCCATTAGCAAATTGGTACTCTATGAAGAGAATGTTGATCAATGCGACCCAGCAAGAAGAGCTGAGGGTTGCACTCGTCGATGGGCAGCGCCTGTTCGATCTGGATATCGAATCCGGAGCCCGCGAGCAGAAGAAAGCGAACATCTACAAAGCAAAAATCACCCGTGTCGAGCCCAGCCTTGAAGCCGCTTTTGTCGACTTTGGCGCTGAGCGGCACGGCTTCCTGCCCCTGAAAGAAATCTCCAGGGAATACTTCACAGGCCATAGTGGTGGTCGCCCAAACATCAAGGATGTCATCAAGGAAGGCACCGAGGTTATCGTTCAGGTTGACAAGGAAGAGCGCGGCAACAAAGGTGCTGCCCTGACGACACTGGTCAGTCTGGCTGGCCGTTACCTTGTCCTGATGCCAAACAATCCGCGCGCTGGCGGCATCTCTCGCCGGATCGAAGGCGATGAGCGTGCCGAGCTTCGCGAAGCCATGAGCAAGCTGAACATCCCTGCCGAGATGGGCGTCATCGTTCGCACCGCCGGCCTTGGCCGTTCGACAGAAGACCTCCAGTGGGATCTGGACTACCTTCTGCAGCTCTGGAGTTCCATCAAAGACGCTGCCGACAAAAATCCCGCTCCATTTCTGATTTACCAGGAAAGCAATGTCATTATCCGCGCAATCCGTGACTACCTGCGCCAGGATGTTGGTGAAGTACTGATCGACAAAACCCAGGTTTATGAAGAAGCCTTGGACTTTGTCAAACAGGTCATGCCCCAGTACCAGAACAAGATCAAGCTGTACAAAGACAGCGTTCCCCTGTTCAACCGTTTCCAGATCGAAAGTCAGATCGAGACCGCCTTCCAGCGTGAAGTCAAACTGCCATCCGGTGGCTCCATTGTTATTGACCCGACAGAAGCCCTGGTATCCATTGATATCAACTCCGCCCGGGCAACCCGTGGTGGCGATATCGAAGAAACCGCCTTTAACACCAACCTTGAAGCAGCGGACGAGATTGCACGCCAGCTGCGCCTGCGTGATATTGGCGGCCTGATTGTTATCGATTTCATCGATATGGGCAGCAACCGGAATCAGCGGGAAGTGGAGAACCGCATTCGTCAGGCACTGTCGGTTGATCGTGCCCGCGTTCAAACCAGCCGTATCTCCCGCTTTGGCCTGCTGGAAATGTCCCGTCAGCGCCTGCGTCCATCATTGGGCGAAACCAGCGGCGTTGTCTGTCCCCGCTGCTCCGGCCAGGGCACGATTCGGGATATTGAGTCTCTGGCCCTATCCATTCTGCGCCTGATGGAAGAAGAGGCAATGAAGGACAAGACCTCCGAAATTCGCGCACAGGTTCCCGTTCCGGTGGCGGCATTCCTGCTGAATGAAAAGCGCAAGATGATCGCCAAGATCGAAAAGCGTCATGATGCCCGCATCATCGTCATTCCAAATGCCAACCTGGAAACCCCTCATTACGACGTCCAGCGCCTCCGTGATGGCAATCTTCAGGATCGTGAGAGCAGCTACGAGATTATCCTTGAGGGCGAAGACTTCAGCCCGGAAGAACCGACCACAGCAACCAGGCCCCAGCACAGACAACAAGCCGCCGTTCGTAATATTGCCCCTGCTCAGCCAGCACCAGTCACCAAAGCGTCTGAGTCAAGGCCCGGGCTTATTGGCAGCCTGCTGAAGTCCATCGGCAGCCTCTTCAGTTCTGAAGATGACAAATCCGCTGACCAGGACAAACTAATCCAGCAACGCCAACCGGCACGTCGTGACAATCAAGCTGGCCAAAACAGGAAAAAAGCCAGAACTGATTCCCAGCGCCGCGAAAAGCAGGACAGCAATCGTCCTCAGAAAGAGCGTAAAAAGAGTCAACAGGAACGCTCAGACAACTACCCGGGCAACCAGGAAAATCGCTTCGAGAAGCAGGAAAGACGCCAGCGTGACAAGCAGGAAGTAGCGGAGCAACGGGAACCCAGACAGGAACGCCGCCAGGACCAGGAGCCGGAACAAGGCGCCGGTGATCGCCGACGCCGCCCAAACTCTGCGCCTCGTCGTCGCAGCAACCGTCAGTCCCAGCGTCAGCAACAGAATGAACCTCAATTGCAACCACTGTTGCCTGAGAGCACCAAGGGGGCGGTAAACGCACCTTCTGGCCATGAAGCTGCCTCAGAGGAAAAGCGTATCGGCAAAAAAGAGCTGCTTGCAAGCATTGACAAGCCTGAGATTGACAACAGCAAACCTGCTGCGGTTACTTCAGAAGCTGTCACTCCGCCAACGGACAAGGCTGAGGAAGCCCGCAACGCTGCTGTCGAAGAGCAGGCCGCTGCCAGCACGACTGAAGCACTGGAAGAAGCGAGACCCCGTCGCTCAAGAAGAGTGAAGAATGATCCTCGCCGCCTCAGGGAAGCTCAGCAGTCCGCCTCTCAGTTCAGTGAACCTGAAATCGCTGCAGAGAATGGCCCTGAGTCACCAGCCAGCCAACAGGCTTCTGTCAATAATGAGCCGGTAGTTGAACTTGAGGTTTCAACAGCTGGTGATTCAGAAGCACAGCCGGAAAAAGCGGAACAAGCCTCTGTTGAGACAAGTCCTCAAGAAAGCCAGGGTGACATATCAGTTATCAGTGACGCTGCAGAAAGAACAGCCGTTGAGCAGGGCAAGGCAAACCATCGTCCTCAGATGACAGAAATGGCAAAAGCCGTTGCCGCTTCCCATAATCTCGACAAGCCTGCGTTTGCAGCTATGCCACCTGCTTTCGAGAAACCAGCCGTATCTGAGACAAAGCCAGAGGCGGACGTTGCAGAGCCCAAGGCGACCATGACGGCCAATGAGGCTGAAGAGATGCTGAAGCAGGCATTAAATCAGTCTGATGAAGACTCAACAGTCAACACAGCCGATATCCCTGCAAGTAAACCGGAAACAACTGCTGAGCCTGCGCCACAACCCACTGTGGCAGAAAGCATAGCTTTAGAAGCTGCTGAGCAGACTGAGGATCTGCATGACCAGACAGCAGAAGCTAAAACAAGCGAAGCAGGAGCGGCTCACACTGATGAAACCTCGGAAAGGCCTCGTCGTCGTCGCAGCCGTGCTCATAATGACCCCAGGGCAAAACGCCAGACTCAGAAGATCGACCTGCCTGCTGAACCAGAAGGCGAAACTCAGGAAGCAACGCAGGCTCATACAGAAGAAAGCAACCTGTAATTCAGATTGATATACGTCCAAACGGGGTGGTTTCCACCCCGTTTTTTTTGCCTTGAAAAAAACCGTTGTTTAATAACTTTGACATTTCAGTAAGCGCTGTCCGTTGCCCGTTGCCCGTTGCCCGTTGCCCGAAGGAGACAGGCTGGAATTGCAGGGCTGCAGACAACCCTCATTGAAGATACCCACACAAACTGAAATGCTCGGAACCAGCGCCTGTCGGAACTTTTATCGATTTTAGAAATCAAAAACAAGGTAAACAAAGGAAATAAAATCAGAAAGGAGGGATCCAAATGAAAAACCACCGGTTTAAACAATGGATTATGGTCAGTTTGCTGTGCTTCTTAAGCAGCCCTGTATTTTCAGATGTTGAGTATTCAGGCACCATTTTCAGCAACATAGATATCCACGGACAAGGCGTTAATGCCTACGTTAAGCCAGGCGAGACCATCGGCGTTCATGCCCATTACAAATTGCCCTTGCCACAGAAACAAGAAGGCTTCGTCAAAATTTACTTCGGCCTTGATGGCACAGATGTACAGATACCCATTGCCAGTGGCCTGGTCATTGGGAACCAATACTTTGACCTTATGCCACTTTTTTTCAGTAAAGCGCACATCGATATCACCGAGCAAGATGTAGACTTTCACATCATTGCGCCCAGTGAACCAGGTACTTACCAGGTTCACTTCCGCGCCTTCCACGCTTTTCCACCCGACGAAGCCAGTGTTGCAGAATCGTGGGACGATAGTGACGACCTGGCACCTGCCGATGATGCAACTATTTGCACTATTACTGTGCACTAACCCGGCAAGGGTTTGCGCTGGTTGGTTCCTGAGGAATCGACCCTCAGCAGCTTCCCCTTTTAGCCACGGAGGCAAAGGGGAAAACACCTTTTCTCACGGTCTCCATAGCAAGGTTTTTTGCTGGTCAACGGATTATTTTGTCAACATCCTCCATATAAAGCCGCGGCTCTCTTTCCAGCTGAACACCAAATTTGTCGTTTACCCTCTGCTGAACCTGCCTGGAGAAAGACAGCACATCCCGGCCAGTTGCACCACCGTGATTCACCAGCACAAGAGCCTGTTTCTGATAGGTTCCCACACACCCCTCTCGCACTCCTTTCAGCCCAGCCTGATCAATTAGCCAACCAGCCGCCAGCTTCCAGTTCTGCCCAAGCGGATAAGCGACAATATCTGGATAGGCCTGCTTCAGGCGATCCATCTCAGACTGTGATACCTCCGGGTTTTTGAAAAAGCTGCCAGCATTACCCACCTCAGATGGATCCGGCAACTTTTCCCGGCGAATATCACACACGGCCTGACTGATATCGATAGCAGACGGTGACTTATTACCCAGACGCCTGGCAAGCAAATCACCTAACTGGCCATAGCCAAGATTGGGTTTCAGGGTTACATCAAGATCCAGCGTCACAGAGACAATAATATACTGGTCACGCTTCTCTCTTTTGAAGACAGAGTCCCGATAGCCAAAGCCGCAACGTTGCCGGTCAAAATCTTCCACCAAACCGGTCTCAAGATTGATGGCTTCAAGCGACAGGAAATAATCCGTTAACTCGACCCCATAGGCACCAATATTCTGGATAGGTGCAGCGCCAACGTTACCGGGAATCAAGGAGAGATTTTCCAGCCCACAGGCCTGATTATCCAGAGACCACAACACAAACTCATGCCAGTTCTCTCCTGCCTCAGCCCTGACCCGAACACAATCAGGATCACGACTCAAAACTGTTCTTCCCTTGAGATTAACGTGCACAACCAGGGCATCCAGAAAATCGCCCAGCACGACATTACTGCCACCACCCAGAGGAATGACCGGCAACTGCCTTTCCCTGGCAAAGACCAGTGCCGTCTGCAGTTCAGCGACTGAATTTACCTCAGCGTAATACCTGGCAATAGACGGCAAACCCAGGGTATTTTTCTGCACCAGGGAATAGTTATCATAAATCTTAAGTGGGAACTTCATTAATAGTTGATTCAATAGAAATTGGAGAAATCAACCCACACGGGCTGATAGAGACAACAAAAATGCCATTTATTGCAGAGTTTTCTTCAAATGATCCAGCAACGCAACCCCGCCCAGCTCGACAAGGTTGATTACTCGCTCAAATCCTTCATTACCACCATAGTAGGGGTCCGGAACTTCAGAGACCGGCAGATCGGCATAGTCAAGAAAGAGCCGCAGTTTGTGGGCATGTTCCTGCGGACAGATCTTTTGCAGGTTCTTCAGGTTCTCTCTATCCATGGCCAGGATACAGTCCTGCTCAACGAAATCAGCAGAGGTTACCTTGCGGGAGCGAATGAATGACAGGTCATAACCACGATCTGCAGCCTGCTGCATTGAACGGCTGTCTGGCAATCCCCCATCATGCCAGCCACTGGTACCCGCTGAATCCACTCTGATGCGATCTGACAAGCCTGATTCAGCCACTTGATGGGCAAACACACCATGGGCAGTGGGTGACCGACAGATATTTCCCAGACAGATGAACAGTACTTTTATCATTATTCTCAGGCTCTGACCGTTGTTTCATCGGACTCAAGGCTGTCTACGCCCTGCCCTCTTTCAAGCAAGGCACGAACGGCCAGCAGGTCCTGCTCGGTATCGACGCCATGGGGAGGTGTTTCAACCGCTTCAGCCACATGAATCCGATGGCCATTCCACATCAGTCGAAGCTGTTCGAGAGACTCCATTTTTTCAATCGGACTGACACCCCAGGTCACATAATGATTCAGAAGCCCAACCCGATAGGCATAGATACCTATATGACGCTGAAAGCAGGCATCTGCCGACACTCTCTTTTCTTCCGTGGCAAAATCGTCCCGAGCCCAGGGAATGGGAGCACGGCTGAAATAAAGCGCATACCCCCGGGCATCAGCTGTTACTTTGACAATGTTAGGATCAAAAATCTGCTCCACCTGCGTCAGCGGGTTGGATAAAGTGGCAGCCCCGGCCTCCGGTGATACCTGAAGATTTCTGGCTACCTGGTTGATCACGGATGGGGGGATCAGCGGTTCATCGCCCTGTACATTAACAATGATTTCATCATCCTTCATGCCATAGATTCTGGCAACTTCCTGCAGCCGGTCCGTGCCAGAAGGATGACCCGGCAGCGTCATGCATACTTCTGCCCCAAAACCTTCAGCTACCTTCAGAATTCGCTCATCATCCGTAGCAATAATGACCTTCCGGGCTTCACTGGCCAGCGCTCGCTCATATACATGCTGAACCATAGTCTTGCCAGCGATATCAGCCAGTGGTTTGCCCGGTAAACGGCTGGAAGCAAATCGGGCAGGAATAACTACGGTAAAGTCAGAGTCTTCAGCCGGTAAAGAGCCTTCAGCTGATAAAGAGCCTTCAGCTGATAAAGAGCCTTCAGCCGGTAAAAAGCCCTCAGCTGATAAAAAGCCTTGTGCCATCAGGACGCCTCATCCAAACGTTCATCAGCGGTCAATGTACGCGCCTCACCTTCGAGCATGACAGGAATACCGTCACGAACAGGGTAAGCAAGACCACAGGGCCTACAAACCAGCTCCTGGCGATCTTTATTTAAGCGCACTTCCCCTTTGCACAGTGGGCAGGCCAGAATTTCAAACAGCGTCTTATCCATCATTTTTCCTCAGCCAGAAGCCTTAACCCGGCTTACGAGCTTCAATCATTGCCACCAGTTGCTCAATACATGAGTCCGGTACACGGGTCGTCACCGGCAGGTACCAGTGTCTGTCATCGGCAAAATCAACACACTTAACGGCATCCTTAGCCGTCATAATGACCGGAAGATCATCGTTAAAACAGATATCTTCCGGTACAAATGAGTGGTGATCAGGAAAAGGGTGCCCGATGACATCGTATCCCAGCGAGCGCAGTGTATTAAAAAAACGCTCCGGATGACCAATTCCTGCAACACCATGAACCCTGGTTATATCGGGAATCTTTTTCGAAATACCCGCCACACTGACCGGTGCCGAGGGCTCAAGGGAAAAACAGTATAATTCTTCCAGCGGCTTCAGGCCCAGAGCACTTTCTACTTCCTCCGTCTTCTTTGACGGGAAAGTATTATTGGTATTGACCAGAATCATATCTACCTGATTCATTCTTTCCGGTGGCTCCCGTAGCGGGCCTGCGGGCAGACACAGTTTGTTGCCAAGCAACCGGTCACCATCAAGGACCAATACTTCTATATGCCGTTGCAGATTATAGTGCTGTAATCCATCATCTGCGATGATCAGATTGCAGTCTGTCTGATCACAGAGATACCGGGCCGCCTTTACACGATCAACATCGACAATCAAGGGAACATTCAACTGTCGGGCCAGCATAACCGGCTCATCCCCGACGTTTGACGGGTCTGAATCCGGCCTGACCGAGATGGGTATACCTCCGGTTTTTGCACCAAACCCGCGGCTGATTATCCCCGGCCGGTATCCCCTTTGCTGAAATTCCCGCACAAGGGCGGCAACCAAAGGTGTTTTACCGGTTCCCCCCACCGAAATATTCCCCACCACTATGACTGGCACAGGCGGTGACCATCGGGATGCCTGCAGCAAACGCTGTTTTCTTTTCCTGGCCAGAAAGGAAAATAACAGACTCAGTGGCTTGAGACAGCGAGTCCAGCCACCGGAAGGAGAATACCAGGAGTCTGTGACTGACTGGCTGAAACGCTGCCAGGGATTCACTGGTCAGACTCGTCTTTTCGCGTGGTCATGCTCAGGTTGGAAAACCCCAGCTGCCCTGCAGCATCCATTGCCGTAACCACCGCCTGATAGGGAGTATTGGCATCAGCCGTAATAATCAGGGGTACCTTGTTATCCCCATGGCTTACTTTACCCAGTGCCCGTTTGAGCGTATCCAGCTGACCATTGACCAGTCCCTGACCATCAACCGCAAAGTCTCCGGACTTGCTGATGGTGATCTCAATCTGCTTTGGCTGCTGTTGCAACACCTCTCCGGAGGATTCCGGCAAGTCGATAGCCAGATGCGTTTCCCTGGTAAAGGTTGTCGAGACCATAAAGAAAATCAGCAGCAGGAATACCACATCAATCAGGGGCGTCAGGTTGACCGACACCTCTTCCTGATTTCCCCCTCGTCCACGAAAGCGTCGGAAATTCATTTTTTCCTGGCCTCACTGCCCGGAGCAGATGAAAAGCCCCTGCGGTCACCCTGGAGCACTTCAACCAGCTTGATCGCATCCTGTTCCATGGCAACCACCAGCTCATCAATGCGCCGGGTAAAATAGCGGTGAAAGATCAGGGCCGGGATAGCCACGGTAAGGCCGGCCGCCGTGGTAATCAGAGCCTTGGAAATCCCGCCAGCGAGAACACCGGCATTACCGGTGCCTTCAACCATCAGCACAGTAAAGACATCAATCATACCAATAACGGTTCCCAACAGGCCCAGCAACGGAGCAATGGCTGCGATGGTCCCCAGAGTATTGAGATAACGCTCAAGGTCATGGATCACCTTGCCAGCCTGCTCTTCAATACTCTCCTTCATGATTTCACGGCCACTGCGGGCATTGGTCAGACCTGCAGCCAGAATCTCTCCCAGCGGAGAACCTGCTTTGAGCTGATCAAGCCTTCGATTGTCCAACCCATTACTCTTGATCCACTTCCAGACTTGAGAAAGGGTATTTTTCGGTGCTATGCGTGAGGGTCTTAATGTCCAGAGCCGCTCGAAGATGATTGCCATGGCAATGACCGAAGACAACAGGATAGGCACCATCAGCCAACCACCGGATTTCACCAGTTCGAACACAATAATCATCCCTTACAATGACAAATTAATGATACCTGGCCCGGTTAATGTCAGGCATGCCAGTTCCCAAGGTTACCCGTATGACTGTATCACAGAGATTAGCGCCATTTAAGCAGTAACTGGACAGCATTAACGCCACCAATAACGGGCGTGCGTTTTGCGGTAAGCTGAAACCGCGGTATCACCGCTGCCGAGTATAAAAGAAAGCGAGCCGTCTTCCGCGGTATTAAAGATTATTGCCCCCGTTTTTTGCGTTCGAGCCACCGTTTCAGCGGCCGGATGACCGAAGCGATTGGCAAAACCGGACGAAAAAATGACCACCCCGGGCCGGACAGCAGTCAGGAAATCAGCATGACTGGAAAACCGGCTACCATGGTGAGCAGCCACCAGAACACTGGATGCAAGCTCAGCGTTCTGCTCTATCAGGCGTTTCTCAACACGTCCACTGATGTCCCCGGGCAATAGCAGGCTGTCAGCACCGGCTGTCACTTTCAGTACACAGGATGAATCGTTGCTGCGCCGATACTCACCACCGGCCAGCACCCGAAAATAAACCCCATCCCACTCCCAATGATCACCGGGCTGGCATTTAACCCAGTCTTTCTCAAAACCAGGTAGCGTTGTTCCACTGACAACCGGGACATCCGGGTATCTGGACAGCAGCGATGGCAACCCGCCCGAGTGATCCTGGTCACCATGGGAAATCATAATGCGATCGATATGGGTCACGCCGGATTTGGACAGCGCCGGCAGGATAACGCTGTCTGCCGCTGACATTCTTTCCGAGAAACGATCACCGGTGTCATAAATCATAATGTGCTGACGTGTTCTGATGAACACAGACAACCCCTGCCCTACATCCAGCACCATGACTTCAGCCTGACCTGCCGGTATCTCCAGTGGTTTTGGGAAAAACGAAGGCATCAGCATGACTGGCGCAAGCCAACGCAAACGCAGGGTTGCCGGGGCAATCAGCAGCCACATGGCGGTAACAGCGAGCATAAGCGTAAGCCAGGACAGGGCCTGCTGTGGCGGAATAAGCACCAGCAAACCGGACACCCACTTCAACCCCAATTGAAACCCTGTCACCAGATAATCAAGCCCGGCAATAATGAGTCCCGCAGCCTCAGGCCACACAAACTGCAACATTGCACTGAACAGCAGTAAGGGAACCACGGCAATGCCAATCAATGGAATTGCCAGAAGATTCACCAGGGGAGACAGGGGAGATACCGGCTGACCATTAAACAGCAGCAAAGGCGTCAACAGGGCAAACACCAGCCATTGCGGCTTGAGCACGGTTACCGGCCAGCCAGCCCTTTCCCTGCGGCCAACCATACCAAACAGCAGTGCGCCGACGGCAATAAATGAATACCAGAAGCCATTGCTGGTTATGGCCAGGGGATCAATCGCCAGCACTGATGTCAAAGCCAGCAACCAAAGTGTTGAAGAAGCGGCTCTGATACCCAGTAATGGTGCCAGTAATGCTGCGAAGGTCATCACCAGGGCTCGCTGCACAGGCACACTGAACCCGGCCAACAAGGCATAAAACAATGCAAACAGCATGCCTGTCAGTGCCTTGACCACAGGTAACGGTACGCTCCGGAGTGGAATTCCCCCCAAACGTCCAACAAGGGTTGCAAGGGAAAAACCCAGCCAGGCCAGAAGACCGATATGGAGGCCGGAAATGACCATCAAATGGGTGGTTCCCGTCTCATTAAATATCTGCCATTGCCCTGTGGTGATCGCCGTTTTATCGCCCAGCAGAAGTGCCGAAAAAATCCCCCTGTTTGCTTCAGATACCGTCGAGTACAACCACTGCCGCAAATGCGCCCTTACCTGATGAAGGCGGTACATCCCGGTCACCTGATTATTGATCAGTGATCCGGACTTCACATACCCCGTGGCCTGTATTCCCTGACGCAACAACCAGGCCTCATAATCGAAAGCGCCAGGACTGGAAAAACCATGGGGTTGACGTAACCTCACCGTTAATTGCCAGGTCTCCCCAGCCTTCAAAGTCGGCGCCTCATACCAGCTGAGCCTGACCTTTTTGGGGTATGGATTGGACTCTGAATGATTGATGTCGAAATCAAAGCGGGCTGTCATTGTGTTCAGCACCGGCAGACTGGCAATCTTCCCTTCGATAGTGATATCTCGCCCCTGCCCATGGCTATCAAAACGAGTGATAGCGTAATGTGTTGCAAACAATGAGCTGACAAGCGCCCCCGCCAGCAGGGGAACGAGCCACCAGCGGGCTCGGAAAACACTGGCTGAAGCAAAAACCCAGAGAAACAGGATGATCAGTGGCAGACTGATCAGCAGCAGAAATGACAAGCCAAATGCCAATGAAACAAAACCGCTGGAAAGTGAAAATACAAGTAATCCCTTTGCCGGATTTATGGTCGTGTGAGTGTTATCCACGTAGTCTTGCCTGCCATTTCAGTGCATAATTCCCGGCCTTACCTCACTCAAGGTACTGTTTTACTCTACCTTGAACGATGGTTATTGCGCCGTGGCATAATCAACCATTTTTTATTTGAAAAGTGGCATGTCATGGCCGATGAAAAGCAGCAAGCATAGATGAATTTCAAGCTGGTAAAGACAATCCCGAATCCTGAGAAGGTTGTTGGCAAGACTTTCATACTGAAAACTGGCACCCCCCGCAGATCATGAACTAAAGTCATAGCTCAGAGCATGATGAGTTGATGTAACGGTCGCTTCAACATAGCTGTAAAACATAGTGAAAGGATATGGCGAAAAAACTGATTAAAAGGTATTTGCCGGAACCAAAAACCATCAAGGAAAATCGCCATCTGCGGTTTCTGGGTTCTGCATTATATGATGCAAACCTGTGGCAACTGAACCGCCGTTCTGCTGCTGCCGCATTTTTTGTCGGCATTTTTGTTGCTTTTATTCCCATGCCTTTCCAGATGGTTCTGGCGGCGTGTCTGGCCATTGTCTTCCGATGCAATCTTCCTCTCTCTGTAGCGCTGGTGTGGATTACGAACCCATTGACCATGCCTGCCATATACTATTTTACATACAAAATCGGCTGTTTTATCCTTCACTCACCGGTGAGTGAAACTTCCTTTGAACTCACGATTCAAGGCTTGGGTGCCGGACTTGCCCGTGTCTGGAAGCCTCTTTACCTGGGATCGCTGGTATCAGGCACAGTGCTCGGCTTTATCAGTTATCTGCTGATTCGGGCAGCCTGGCGCTGGAATGTGGTGACCAACTGGCGCCAGAGAAATAAACGTCGCTCTCGTCCCGATCCTTTCAACTAACCGCTGTTAAAACGTCTCTAGAGAAAAAAGCCCCATGCAAAGAAGTTTTCAAAAGCGCCAGCCAAAACTGGAAGGTCGTGGCCTGCTTGAAGCTGTCAATACCGATGGCCCTCACAGCGACTGGCTGGGGATGCCAGATTACTATATCCATACCCTGACGGTTGCAGGCGATGATTACAAATATCTGTCATCGGACAAGCAACTGGATGTCAACATTGGTGATACTGTCGTCTTCAGATATCAGGAAGTCGGCAAGACTGAAAATAAGGAAAAGCGCATTGATAAGCGCTCCCTTGGTCTTTACATTGACCCAAGCCAGTATCTTCAGGAAACACCCTGAAACCTGCCTGCCAGGCCGTCTGAACTGGGTGAAGCCAGTGTCCGGACGGCCGCTAACTGACCACAAAATCATCTGAAATCGAGTAATCTGGCATAAAAGCTCCCAGGTTACCTGCCACGCTCCATGACTGACAGAAACCAATTTAAAAAAACAAGGAACTATTTAACTCAAAAAACAGACTAACCCTTGAAAACAATTAATTTCAAAGCATCAATTTTTAAAAAATTTCCAACTATTTAACGACAATCCTTGATTGGCCAAGTGCCGGGTAAAAGTGGTTATTTACCATGTTATCTAATAAAAAGTACTCATACAGCCATAAGTGCAACCATTTATTCCATTCATTTATTAAGTTGATTGCCGGGTTCGTTATTACCACTGCCGTTATATCTAACCCCTCAACCATACCGATGGCCTACAGTGAAACTGGCCATCCGGAAAACAACAACCTGCAATATTCAATCGTCTGGCGTGCAGTCCCCCTGCTAACCGAGACACTGTTTTCAATCGAGAGGCTCCATGAGCAATCCCCAATGCTTTCATTGGTATTAAAAAATAGTTTGTTACAGGCTGCTCATGCAGTATCTCGAATAAACAACAGATATATAATCTCTTACCGGGATATCAAGGCACTTAACGATTATGCCAAAACCACCAGACACGGTTATTATGAGTTATCTTTCAAAAACAAGAGAATTTACTTTATTGCTAATGAAGATATTGCCAATCAGGTCATCGCTCTTGAAGGGCAAGGGCGCAATTTATATACCAACCGAAGGCTTCTCAGTGCGCAGAACTGGTTTCTGCTGGAAAACAATCCGGTAGCTGCGGGCGATATGCATCATCATACCTATGGAAGAAAGCAGGCGGCTCTCTTTCAGCAGGGGTTTGAAAGGCTGCAACAGTTGCCGGATATTTCTGTGTTATTAGCGAACCAGCCAACCCCAGAGTTCGTTTACGGCACGCAAGCCGCCGATCTGATAAGCAATCTGTTAACCCAGATATATTTTCAACTGCTGTTTGCCAGTGTCTCTCCAGAATACCCCGTAGACAAAATAATCCAGCAGCAGGTTAATAAGCACTATTACCAGATAAAACGGCTTTACGATCAGCTTGAGGCACATACTGGAAAGTATGATTTAAAAGCCAACCGTTTCATCCAAGGCAACAGTCCATTTGCCAAAAATCACCCGTACAGCAACATTCAAACATTAGAACAGTTTTATAAAGTGCTCTGTCTTTTATATGACGAGTCCCTGTCGCCGGATATTCCCGGAAACCACCAGTCCATAAGAGAGACGGTGGCAATCAGGACACTGGCGCTTTTAAGGAAACATAATGCAGCCGTGCTGCCAGTGTTTGCCCCATCCCTGACACAAAGCCTTGACAATGTCTCTCCACAGGAAGCCATCAACATTGTTTTCAATTTATTATCCTGGATTGATAATTCATTAAACATCAGCAATACAGCGACGAATTTTGTTATTCATGTCGCTGAGCACCATCAAAACCAGCACCTTATTGATATGCATCAGCTATTCGCTGCTGAGGTCCACAACCTGCGAGCCCTGGCAACGCTATTTCCAAGAAAAGTGAACCGCTCCTTCCGGGTAACCACCACATCAGAAACAGCGGAACACAGCATACATTTCAAACCGGGAGATACGATACTGATAACCAACGCCATCAAAGGCCATGCCTTTGGCTATGAGCCGAGAAAATGCCCATCAAGGCCGTACAGTGTTTATATTCTTCCCGCGTTTCTGCAGTATTTCTTTGAGAATTATCACGCCCGTTATGATGTTCGCTCAAAACTGATTCCAAACAGTACCAGCTGGTTCTGGAATAAACTGGATGTTACCCCATTAGTTCTGGAACCAGCACACAAGGTAACTGCATGGTAATTTATCTGACTAGCCATGCAAACTAACCTGGGCCAGGTCCATTAACTCACGGTTGGCAACGGCAAACATCGCCAGGTCTGCCTGCGGGGCGCTGCGGATATCGGCCAGCATACTCTGCCAGCGGGCTACCAGGGCATGGTTATCCAGGATCCATTTATCGATGGTTTGCTCAATAGGAACTCCATCCTGTGCCATATTGATGAGTCCTCCGGATAATTTACGCTGCTGCCAGTTCAGTTCATCCCTGGCGCTGTCACGGGCCAGAGACTGCCAGTGGTTGGTCACCTCCAGTTGCGACAGGGCATTACCATACCAGTTCAGCTCCAGGCGAGTACCTATGGCAAAGAAAGTCCTGATGGCTACCTCCAGGGGAACCCCGGTTTCATCGGCAACCCTGATGACCGGCAGCGCACTTAACAGATAACGCTGCCCGGCAACCACCAGGGCCAGTTCCTGAGGAACGCCTTGTGCGACCATACGGTCAATAGCCCTGTCCAACTCGGCTTTTTCTTCTTCACCAAGAGATTCGGTAAAACAGGACAGGAATTTCTCAACCCTGGGTCCATAATGTTCGACACACTCGGCCGGTATCAGGTCCTGACGCTTCAGGCGGATAAACCAGCGGGTTGTTCGCCGCACCAGTTTGATCAATGCGCCCATCATCCGGTACTGCAGGGAACTGGACACTTTATGGTCCAGCTGCTCAATCATCATCCAGTAACGGGACACATCAAACACATCACGACTGGCACTGAAGGCACGGGCTATCTCGGCGGATGAAGCCCCCGTAGTCATCTGCAGCCGATAAACAAAGGTAATCCCCATCATATCAATCAAATGGTTGGCAATCTGGGTGGAGATGATCTCCTTGCGCAAACGATGTCGTCTGATCTCTTCCGGGAAGCGGTCTACCAGAATCCGGGGAAAGGCACTGTATAATTCCTGGGTAAGATATCGATCATCAATCACCGTCGAGTTCAGCAGCGCTTCTTTCAGGTCGGCTTTACTGTATGAAATCAACAGGGACAATTCAGGCCGGGTTAATCCCTGCCCATTAGCGGCCCGTTCGGCCATCGCTTCATTATCTGGCAAAAACTCAATGGTTCTATCCAGCTTACCCTGTTCCTCAAGGTGCTGCATAAAACGACGATACTCGCCCATTCTTGAGGCAACGTCCGATTCAACCACAGAAATGGCCTGTGTCTGACGGTAGTTATTGGTCAATACCAGGGCGGCCACTTCATCCGTCATGCTTTCCAGCAGCTGATTTCGCTGTTTAATGGTCATATCACCATTGGCGACCATATCATTCAGAAGAATCTTGATATTGACCTCGTGATCAGAGCAGTCAACGCCACCGGAATTGTCGATAAAGTCGGTATTCAACCCACCGCCCTTGAGCGCATATTCCATACGCCCCAGTTGACTCAGCCCAAGATTCCCCCCTTCCCCGACCACACTGGCCTGAACTTCACAACCATTAATTCTCAGTGGATCGTTGGCCTTATCCCCCACGTCGCTGTGGGTTTCGTTCATTGACTTGATGTAGGTACCGATACCGCCATTCCATAACAGATCAACCGGGGCCCGCAGCATGCTACGAATCAACTCATTGGGTGGCAGATGACTGGCAGTAATGCCAAAGCGCTGCTTCATTTCAGGACTGATGGCAATTGACTTTGCCTGTCGTGAAAAAATACCCCCACCTTCAGAAATCAGGCGGACGTCATAGTCTGTCCAGCTGGAACGGGGCAATTCAAACAGACGACGCCGCTCGGCAAAACTCTGGTAAACATCCGGGTTGGGATCGACAAAAATATGCAGGTGATTAAATGCACCGACTAACGCAATGGTTTCAGAGCACAGCATACCATTGCCAAAAACATCACCGGCCATATCGCCAATACCAATGGCAGAGATCACATCCTTCTGGACATGAATGCCTTTTTCCCGGAAATGTCTCTGCACCGAAACCCAGGCCCCCCTGGCAGTAATTCCCATTTTCTTGTGGTCATAACCAACACTGCCCCCGGAAGCAAAGGCATCACCCAGCCAGAAGTTGTAATCTTTGGCAATGCCGTTGGCGATGTCGGAAAACGTTGCCGTGCCTTTATCAGCGGCCACCACCAGATAACTGTCACTGTCGTCATACATCACCACGCCATCCGGATGAACCACTTTGCCTTCCACCAGGTTATCGGTGATATCCAGCAGCCCTCTGATAAAGGTTTTATAACAGCGTACCCCCTCTTCCATTATTGCTTCCCGGGAGCCATCAACCGGTAACTGTTTGGGGACAAAACCACCTTTGGCACCAACGGGGACAATAAGGGCATTTTTCACCTGCTGGGCCTTGACCAGCCCAAGAATTTCCGTCCTGAAATCTTCCACCCGGTCAGACCAGCGCAAACCGCCACGGGCCACCTTGCCACCTCTGAGGTGAACACCTTCAACAATGGGTGAGTAGACAAAAATTTCATACAGTGGCACTGGTTTGGGAATGTCCGGTATCTCTCTCGCCGCCATTTTCAGGGAGATATACGACTTGGCACTTCCTTCGTCACTCTGCTGATAACTCTGCTGATAAAAATTGGTTCGCTGCGTTGCCTTGATCACATCCTGATAACAGCGGATAAGCTTGTCTTCACTTAACACTTCCACCTGATCAAGGGCATGGAGAATTTGCTGCTGAATCTGCTGCTGACGGGCAAGGCGCTGGGTTATGGACAGCTTCAGCACAGGATTGAAGCGAACCTCAAACAACGCCACCAATAGCCGGGCAATCTCAATGTTATTGCACAACGTTTCAGCAATATAAGACTGACTGAAACCGACACGGATCTGCTTCATATAACGGGCATAAGCCCGAAGCATGGCAACCTGCCGCCAACTCAGGCCTGCGGATAAGACCAGCCGGTTAAAACGGTCATTTTCCGCCTCCCCGAACCAGATTTTTTCAAACGCTTCCCGGAAGGTCGGCCCCACTTTCTGCAGATCAATATTAATGAGCGAATCGATACTTAATTGAAAGTCATGAATCCAGATGGTCTCACCGGATGCTGTGTTAATCAGATAAGGATACTCACCGAGCACACGCAGGCCGAGGTTTTCAATAATTGGAATCTGATCCGCTAATGGCAGAGGTTCGATAAAATGGTACAGTTTCAGGTGCACCTGCCCGGCGGCATCATTCAGTGACCGGTAAAACCCCATGGAAAGTGGTCGATCATTGTCCATTTCAGCAAAATGGCGAATGTCCGTAACCGCCGACTGAGGTTTGAACGCTTCCTGATAGGCAGCACTGAATCCATCAGAAAACCTTGCCAGCAGTTTATTCCCCCGCACCTCCCCGAAAGCTTCCAGTACCTCAGCCCTGAGGTCATCATTCCAGGATGAACCAGCGAGAACAATCTCCCGGGTAATCACGTCCAGATTGTAATCAATCCGCCCTTTCAACTTGAACACGAAATGGACCCTGGCCAGGATCGACTCAGAAAAATAGGTGGTAAACTCGCTGTCTTCTGCTTCCAGCCGGTGACAGAGAATGCTTTCAACCCGTCGGCGGAAGCGGGTACTGTAGATGTCCCTTGGCACATAAACCAGCGCCGAACAGAAAGGTCCATAAGGGTCCTGGCGGATAAAGACTTTTATCTGTTTACGCTCCTGCATTCGCAGGATTGACATTGCGGTCTGAAAAAGCTCGTCCTGGCTGGTCTGAAAGAGTTCATCCCTGGGGAAAATCTCCAGTATCTGCACCAGGTCTTTGCCATGGTGGCTTTTAGGGTCCAGACCGGAGCGTTGAATAATCGCCGATACCTTGTTACGGATATAGGGAATGGCATAGGGCGTCTTGCGGTAAACCGGCGAGGTATAGAGACCAACAATGCGCGCTTCACCCACAATGTGCCCCTGCTCATCAAAACGTCGCACGGTGATAAAGTCAGGATAAGCAGGCCGGTGAACACTGGAGCGGACAGACGCCTTGGAGAAAGAGAGCCGCTCAGTCAGTTCAAACAGGTCATGTTCAATAAAAGGTTCCAGTGACAGCTGACCGGACTGCCCTTCTTTTGCTGGCTTCAACAGTCCAAACAACGACTCCGACGGCCTTCTCAGCCGGCGGCTGCCCTCATGCTCTGTGACAATCAGCTCTTCATATCCCAGGAAAGTGAAATTGTCATCCAGCAGCCATTCCAGAAAATCCTGAACCTCGT
>NZ_JAHHPP010000100.1 GCF_024606265.1 Endozoicomonas sp. SESOKO1 | reverse complement strand
GGTTATTACCGGTACGGCGAGGCTTTTTACAACCATGGATTTAATGGACAGGCGTGGGGGTGGAAAGTTCGATTGGTATAATTGACCTTTAATAATTCACCCGTTGCCCGTTGTCCGTTGCCCGTTCACTATGAGGCGGAGTTGAGGGGGGAACTGGACAAAAGGCCTGAAGTGTCAGGCCTGCTTAAGAGGGGGAGATACTGGAAGCATTAATCCTGCTGATGACCACGCCACATCCTGTAATTATTTATCAGCAGGGATTTGCCCAGCAGTTGTGCGGCAACAGGGGCGGTCATCAGGAGGAATGTGATAATACCGATGGCCCTGGAAATAACCGACGTGTCGTGAAAGTGCAGGGTGACAGCCACCATAATCAGGCCAACCCCAATGGTGCCCGCCTTGGTGGATGAATGCATGCGGATATAGGCATCCGGCATCCGCAAAATACCCAGCGCAGAGAAAAAGCTGAACAGTACTCCGGTGATTAAACAGCTGGCGACGACCCAATCCATCATGATTTTTCCCCTGAAGATGAGTCTGAGTCCGACTGACTCAGCGGCACGCGCATAATAAAGCGGGCAAAGGCAATGGTGCTGAGAAACGCCACCAGCGCCAGAGTAATGGCAATATCCATAAACGCGGTGGCGTTACTGTAAATGGTAAACACACCAATAAAGCCGATGGTGATAAAGGCAATCAGGTCCAGGGCGATCACCCGGTCGGCCAGAGAGGGGCCTTTACATAGCCTGATAAATGCCAGGGCCAGGCTGGCTAACAAACCAACAAAAGCAAAATGAGTGGCAAAAGCCATAATGTCAGTCACGGGTCACCTCCAGAATACGGCGTTCCAGTGATGTTTTGATATCATCGATCACCGATTGTTCGTTCTTGCTGAACATGGCATGAATGATCAGATACCGTCGATCTTCACTGACATCCAGCGTCAGCGACCCCGGCGTTAGCGACACCATGTTGGCCAGTAACATAATCTCCATGTCAGACTCAACCGCCAGCGGCACTTTGATAATGGCCGGATGGCTCAGGTGGGTGGGGGTGATGACATCCCATACCACTTGCAGACTGCTGGTCAGCAGTTTGTACAGGAACACTGCCAGCAGTTTCAGGGCTGCCAGGAATTTGCGCCCATA
>NZ_JAHHPP010000099.1 GCF_024606265.1 Endozoicomonas sp. SESOKO1 | reverse complement strand
GCCGACAACGCCCAGTTGCGGCTCACTGATCAGTTGCCGGTTACCAATGACGTAGAGCACCACCGGCGCATCAGGAAGCTCTTTCAGCGCATCAGGGTATAGAGGGGAATCGGGTGTCAGGATAGTATGAGCCTGGCTGGCTTGAAGCCATGCCTGTGTCAGGTGCAACTGTTTCTGGATAGATGAGTCTCTGTGTGCGTTAACCAGCAAACTGGCCAGCTTATCCGGAATAATACGCTTGAGTTCATTCAATGATGTCGAAAAAAGCTGGCCGGGATGTTGGAATTTTTCAATAAGCTGACTGGATTTGATGGGACCCAGACCTGGAATAAGGGAAAGCGTTAACCAGGGGAGCAGTTGTAACCAGTCCTTCTGGTCGGTATCAGTGTATATCATTGAATTCTCTTTCCGGAGTTGTGTGGCTTATTCTGTTTATTAACAGCATCTGGTTTTTAACAGCTCTGTCAAGATAAGCCACACATCCAATGAAGCACCCTGTAAAACATCCGGGCTGTATGTTGCACAACATGGTGACTTATGAATCCGGGCTCCGGAGGATATAGCCAACTTCAATATCCTCTTTAGCTGATAGCACAATACCATAGCTCATTTTTTCAAAAGGTCGATAAACCATGACTAACCCTACTCTCTCAGATGGCAGGGCAACCTGTTCATCGGTAAATGGATCAAAGGCTTCCTGGGTCTTGCGGTAGACGGCCAGGATATCCCCCTGTCTGAGACTCTCCCGTTCCCCCTTGTTGATAACGACCGTATCAAACCTGGAAATCTTTTCAGCGTTGTTCAGGTTTGCGGTAACAATACCCTCTACCAGTGCAGCCGGTGCCCTTGGAAAAAACGTCGTCACCAGTCCGTTGGCATCCTGTTTAACCAGACGATCACCCGGTTTCATCTCCATTCTACTGTCCTGAACAACCATGGAGGCAACCCCTTCCCGGACACGGCTCAAATTGATCGTGCCTATATCAATCCCAATGAGCCCCAGCATTTCATCAGTTTGTGGGTCAACAATCTGTTCACCACGGCGGACGACATCAAATCGCAGGGTCTGTCCGGCAAAATCGCCCCGTGCGTATATTTTATCACCAGCCCCTGAAATCAGTTTGCCACCTTTCGCAGCAAATATATAAGGTGCATTATTCAGCTGTTCCTCACTGGAAAATACATGCCCACCTTGCAAATAACTTTGCACCGCACTCAAGGGAATGGCAGGGATTGCAGACTCCCTGGGCATCACCCGGACTTCCGGGCTTAATTTAATCGTACGACCCGATTGCCCACGGCTGGAAACCATCAGCCTGGGCTGGCCATCGATATAAACCAGGCTGATAACATCTCCGGGGTAAATCAGGTGGGGGTTTTCTATCTGGGGATTGGCAAGCCAGATTTCCGGCCATAACCATGGACTGTCCAGAAAGGTAGTGGATATATCCCACAGGGTATCGCCTTTCTCAACGGTGTACCTGCTGGGGGAGTCTGCCTTTATCGGGCTGTCGAATGCCAGTCCCAGAGTGGACATGCAAAGCAGGATTCCTGCCAGAGCAAAGCGTCTCATTGTCGTCCCGATTCCTTGAATAGTTTTTAGTTTAAGCTGCCATAAGGC
>NZ_JAHHPP010000098.1 GCF_024606265.1 Endozoicomonas sp. SESOKO1 | reverse complement strand
CGCCTACACCACCATTAGTCAGCAAGTTGGTAAGCTCTCCGAGGACGTCAGCTTTTTCACCGGTAAAGGTTATAGAGTCCCTGGTGATTTCTAGATTTTCACTGGCAGCAATAATGCCGGCAAAGGCTCCCAATACGGCCTGCTCAGTGGCATCTGCTCCATGGCTGCCCGCATTGGAAATGAGTTCATTTGGATCAAGCTCTTCATTATAAGTGACTTCAACTTCGATGCTGCCGTCTGAACCTGTTCCAATCACCTGTACGTCGGTCATCCAGGTTCCCTGGACCATGTTATCCTCAAAGCCAGTGATCTTGTCTGCCGTGACCAGGGTGTGCTTACCTGCGACCTTTTCAATTTCACCGGTGACATAAATGGTGTTATCTCCCTTGAACTCCATGTCACCATTAACATCAAGTACTGCGGTAGTGCAGGGGCTTTCATCTTCTGGCGTGTCACAAAGATCACCGCTGAGTTCAAACTCAAGACCGGAGCCTGACTGGTGGGTAAACTTGCCTTTCGAGCCGTCCTGTAGAGCCAAATCAAACTCGATGGTTGTATCTTGCGCTTTCAGTAGCAGGTAGCCGGCATGATCTTTTGAACCATTATTAATATTTTTTGCACCGGAAATCTTGACGCCATCAAACACAGCCTTGTCACTTTCACTGCCGTAGATATAGACAGCAGTATTGAGTGCATTGTTTAAATATATGTTACCCTCAACAGTCCCTCCCTTTCCGGGGGTATCTCCAAGCCAGACCTGTTGTTTTTTGCTTTTTTTGTCCAAACGAATATCAATGGCAACTTGTTCGTCACCGACCATACCTCCTACGATGGTACCATTATTCTTTATGTAGCCAATGGTTCCGCCATCCTCTACATAGATGGCTGCTCCTGTTTCGGAGGAAATCAGGCCATTATCATTATTCCGGACTTCGTTGAGTCTTCCACCATTGAGAACATTAATGGCGTGTACTTTACCGCTGATGGTTCCGTTATTGGTGATGGTCGCTTTTGAGTCAAGGGTTTGGCTGATAACACTACCATTTTCTGACGTGAATGACTCTCCTTCGTTAACAGTCCAGTCACCGCTAAGATCTGGGGGACCGACAGGAGTATCTGTTGCAAATGAGTTAACTGACCACCCCGCCATCACCGAAGAAACCGCCAGCGCCAATAAAGTCTTTCTGCCTGTATTCATTGTTTTCATGATGTTAACTGCCTGAGTGATATCCCGTTGCCGGATCGGGCCTGTCAGGTGATCTGCGGAAGGT
>NZ_JAHHPP010000097.1 GCF_024606265.1 Endozoicomonas sp. SESOKO1 | reverse complement strand
GGCCGCGCAGAGTGCGTCACGGAGTTGTTGAACACCACAGGCATTGACGTCAATGTGAAACATGACGATAACGTGACGCTCCTGCACTGTGCTGCCCTAGCAGGCCACGTAGTGTGTGTCAGGGCCTTATTGACCGCCGATGGCATTGACGTCAATGTGCAGAATGACGATGGCTTAACGCCCCTGCACTGTGCTGTCGCAGATGGCCACGCAGAGTGCATCAGGGAATTTCTGTCCGCCTGCGGCATTGACGTCAATATTAAGTGTGCCGATGGCTATACCCCCCTGTACTGCGCTGTTGCAGGAGACCTCGCAGAGTGCATCAAGTTATTACTGACCGCCGACAACATTGACGTCAATGTGAAAACAGGCGAGGGTATCACGCCCCTGCACTGCGCTGCCATGGAAGGTCATGCAGAGTGCATCTCGGCGTTATTGACCGACGACCGCATTGACGTCAATGTGACGTCTGACATAGGCTTCACGCCCCTGATCTTCGCTGTCCAATCTGGCTATACAGACTGCGTCATGGTGCTTTTGAACGCCAAAGGCATTGACGTCAATATGGCACTGCCTGGGGAATTTGCGCCCCTGCACTGGGCCGCCATAAATGACGACATTGAGTGCATCGCGCTGTTATTGAACGCCAAAGGCATTGACGTCAATGTGAAAACACCCGAGGGTATCACGCCCCTGCACTGCGCTGCCCGGTTTGGCCAGGCAGAGAGCATCAAAGCGTTACTTAAAGCTCCCGGCATTGACATCAGTTTAAAAACTAACGATGGCTGGACGGCCCGGGGCGCCGCACGCAAAAATGGCCATGCAGAGTGCGAAAGACTGCTGATTCCACTTTTTCCAGATCCGGGACTTGGCTCTGGTAATTGATAGCTGGAAATCGGGGTCAGTTCTTTGATTATGAATGCCCCGGGTTGATCATCAGAAAAAAGTTTCGTCAGGCAGGAACTATCTGTTAGCCAAGGGTTCTAACGATCAGGCCGGTAATAATTCATCCCTTTTTTGACTCAAAGCGTTATCTTGCAAAAACCAATGATGCTATTCATTGATACAGCCAGCCTGAAAGTGGTGTCCCCAAATCTAATTAAGGATACGGATGGCTATGACCCCAATAGCAGGTTCCAATGCGTATTCACTGCCTTTACCACCGTCTAAACCAGAGGGTAGTGAGGTTGTTTTCGCAGCTCCATTCAATGCCAGCGTTCAGATATCAGCCCCTTGTTCAAGCCAGTTTCCTGATTCCGGGGAGCGTCCCGGGCACTCGCTGGATGAACACCAAATTACTGCTCTAAAGTCTGGCGGCGCAAAAACAGAGTCTGTCAAATCACCGGCCAGGTTTCAGGAAAATGATATAGTGCTCGTTTACCCTTATCATGACTTTGATGGCAATTTTCCCCGTTTTGATTTGGAGGTAAGACTCGAAAAACTTAAAGAAAGGTTAGCTTTGCAATTACGTGAGGAATTGGCTTTGATAGATCTGGAAGATCTGGCAATCAGTCGTCAGGATTTGCCTTCCGAGGGGCTTACGTCAAGGTGGCTGGCTGATTACATATTTTCAAAGTTTCCTCCAGAGTTAACAGAATTCCTTAACAAAGACTGGTCTGGTAAAACGCTGTTTGCTCCCGAAGAGTATCAGGCCCTGGCAAGATTCCACTGTGCAATGACGATGTATGAAGAGAATAGAAGTTGCTCAATTAACTATACAGCAGCCTGGGAGGATGATGAATTTGAAGATTTTTTCATAAAGGAGTGCTTACCCCTTCGTGATGGCTGGACCAGAAAAGAAATCGAGTTAGTTCAGGGTGTGCTGAATCTTGGATTGGATCAGTATATGAAGTTTGAGCCTGACTATATTAAACCTTGCCATTATGGTCCTTTAAAAGCCGGATGTGTGACGATCTGCAAAAACTGTTCTTATGGCATCACTGAAAACTGGCAAACATACAATCACATCAAAAACCTTGAGAGCCAGCGGGCAAAGTTGTCATAACACCGCCACTGTTCCATACCGGTTAAAGAATCTGCAGCTGGGCAGCGAAAAATTAGAAAATACATTCACCGATCTGCAGGGCACCTATGCCGTCGGCCAGTGGCAGTGCATCCAGGTCACTAGGAGCCTGTCCGAGAATAGACTGCCCTACTGCGGTGGCAGCAAATTGGTC
>NZ_JAHHPP010000007.1 GCF_024606265.1 Endozoicomonas sp. SESOKO1 | reverse complement strand
TCTACAAACTATCGGTAATCGTCGAAAAACGATATAAAACTCAAAAAAATTCAACATTCTTTCTATCTTGTTCCCACGTTGAACATGGGAACGAAGCAGACCATTTCGTATGGCCTGAAACGGATTAAACGCTGTCAATATCAGCCAGTAACTGCTGAACCCGTTGGATAGCTTCCGGGCGAAGGCTAAAGCAGGTTTTGGGGTGCTTTACTTCGGCATGTACCAAACCGGCTTCCCGCAGAATCCGAAGATGTTCTGAAACCGTGGACTGAGCAAGACCAAGCTGCCCGACCAGGTCAGAACCCAGACACACACGCCCCGCCAGTATCCGTAGCAGCCTTACCCGTGCCGGGTGCCCAATGGCTTTGGCATAAGCAGCCAACTCCTTCTCTTCCGACTCGTTAAACTGAAAATCAGCGAGACTTTGCAGGCATTGTGTCATTATGCTAACCACTTACACCTTAATCGTTAAATTACGATGAACGATACGCCAGTATTTTTCCCGCTGCAAGTACCAATGAACAAAAAAATAAAAATACGACCCTGCGAACAATACACCTGTTAATATACCGCCTGCGTTTCTGCAATATAGAGCATTCACATGTCCCATCATCCTTTTGATATTCTGCCGTTGCCCAATGGTTCAACCTTTATTTTCACACCGTGCCCGGGTACAAAAGCGGAAAATCTTTCTGATTCGCTGAGTACACTGAAAAAGGCCGGGGCTGACGCTGTTGTCACTATGCTGCCAAATACCGAAATCACCCTTCTTGAGGTTGCCAGTCTTGGCCAGGAGACTGAACATACTGGAATGCAGTGGTTTCAACTCCCGGTAGAAGACGACTGTGCACCGGAAGAAATCTTTGAAATTGCGTTTAAACAGGCCAAAGACGCCCTGCTCGCCCTGATTGAAAAAAAGGCGACGATCGCTATTCACTGTAAAGGCGGCTCTGGACGTACAGGGCTGATGGCAGCAGCACTTCTACTGGAAAGTGGTATGCAATGGGACGATGTAAAAACACTGGTTCAATCTATTCGACCAAACGCCTTAACCTTGCCCGTACATCTTGAGTATTTGCAGAAGCGCTATGCTCTCTGAACTGAGATAAGCCTGCTGTGGAAGTTTCATCATAGGTTTACCCGTTAAGTATTCAGATCCCTGATCCAGTCAGAGGACTAACGGGAATCCCCCAGCGACTTGACTGGGGGAGAGTGTCAATCAACACATAACCGCTCTCTCAGGTCCGCAGGGGCAATATAACCATAACTTCTGCCTTTAAGCCTGAACTTAATCAGCAACTCCATATTAGCCAGGGTATCCAGATATTTGCGTGCCGCTGTAGACGACACATTAAAATCACTTTCAATCTCTTTTACAGTGAAAGTCCTGCCTGCGTGCTTTAATGCTTTTTCCAGTATGGTGATATGCTGGAGACTTAGCTTATTGTACACAGGCGAGGTTTTCAGTGTCTCAATGGCACTTTGCAGCTCTCTGGCTTTGGTTTTTACATACTCGGTAAACCGCTCCAAAGCTCGAATGATAATGGACAGCTGATAATCAATAAAATGGGTTAAATCATTACTGTCTGTTTCGGTATACAGATAGCTTTTCATATACTTTGCTGGCGCATCCTTGAGCAGTGCTGAAATCGATATATACCGAAAGTTCTGATAACCACTTTTCAGCATGTACCAGTAGAACAGGGCCCGAGCGGTTCTGCCATTGCCATCAAAAAATGGGTGGATATAACCAATCATAAAATGCAATACACACGCCTTTACCACAGGATGAATAAACTCTCCCCCCGTCTTGTGTTCTGCATTAGCATACTCACACACCCTATTCAGCAAAGTTTCAAGCTGGCCAGCGTCTGGCGCTTCATGAATCACCTCGTTGGTCATGTTATTTTTCACAAATACCGGCGCATTCCTGAGTTCTCCTGCGGTGTGCTCATTTTCCAGGGCGTATTCCGTGGCTATCTTGTTGAATCGCAGGATTAAACCCAGTGACAGTGATTCATCCTTGCTATCTTCCGCATACTGAATCAAATTCCAGTTATTCACGATCATCTGCTCAGACATATTTCTGGGCTCTCGGCCTGTTTCCAGCATCTCCTTGGCCACCTTCCGTGTGGTGGCAGCCCCTTCCAGCTGGGCACTGGAAATGGCCTCTTCCATAATGACATTTTGCACAAGATGAAGGTTTTTATCGTATGAGGTTGCTCCCTGAAGATGCTCAAAAGTAATCAGGGTATCGACCTTGTAGAGTTTGGCCATCAAGCCGTTTTCGGTGTAAAAAAATGGCTGATCATTTTCATCCAGTAAATGGTCATGGGGCTTCAGAGAGCGCTTCATTTTTAAAACCAGGTAAGCAAGCTCTTTTCTTCCTTTAAATTCTCTGGATCGGGTCAGGAAGCCATCCCAATGCAAATAATTACCTTTACTATCGAACCCATGATTATTGGTATCTACTGAGTTCATCAGGTCTACAAAGATTTCCCGCCCTTCATTATCCTGCCATAGCTGTTCAAGCAAACTCTCTTTAGGGGGTATTTCTACTCCTTGTATTTTGGCCATATCCCACCGCAAACAAACTTTTTAAATAAGTTTGTTTAGTATAGATAGGCGTGCTAACAGCAGCAAATTAAAAACTGCATCAACTAAACAGAAAGTTATAATATGGAGTCCTGTTATTTAACTGTAATCAACTCCAATGAATTCATGGATAGTCCTATTATCTACCACCTTGCGCCTGGTGGATCTGCATGACAGCAATCATGAACGGCATTCCGACCATACCCGGGTATCGCTGGAAAAACGAACCGGTCATCAGGACGGTTACTGGCTGGAAATTGCCTGTCAACTGCTGGAATATTTGCTTGAACAGGACTATCAAACCAACGGCCAGTTTATCCCTCAGAGTCGCTGCCTGAACAACCTGCGTGAGCAGATTCCAGAGCTGACCGCAGATGACTTGAGCTATGTCATTAATACACTCAGCACACCCAGCGAACTGTTCTTTACCCAGCCGACAGCAACAGAAGCACGACGCACGGCAAGTACCAAGCAGACAGCCCTGCTGGAAAAGCAGAGTAAAATTGGCCATGTTCGTCTATCACAGGCTGGTCGTCAGAGCGTCACTCTGTCCCGTCAGGTGGATGACATTCTCTACAGCGAACACGATGCCGCCAAAATTATTTCCGCTATTGCCCACTGGTTAAAACGTTCGCGGATTTCCTGGCGCAGGAACTGTTTCTGGCAGTCCATCACCGTAGCCTGGATATTGCGCACTGAACTCTGGTAGTACTTGCGGTTGTTACGGAATGAGTCCAGCTTGCCCTCCAGTGCCGGGTTTTCCCGAATCCGGCGAATTTCCCGGGTCAGTCCCCGGATGGATAGCAGGATAGAGTCGCAAATGGGCGGGATACGGTCAAAG
>NZ_JAHHPP010000096.1 GCF_024606265.1 Endozoicomonas sp. SESOKO1 | reverse complement strand
TCACATATGGAGCTAACGGCAAAATTTGGAGAGCAGAAGAAAAAAATAAGGGTCATGAGAAAAAGATATTTGCACAATCAAAGACCTGACCCCAGCTTTCTTGACCCCAGCTTTCTGGATTTCAACGAATGATTTCAGTTCATAGAACCTCCCACATTCTCAGGCTTAGCCTGTCGCAAGAAAGACCTGACCCCGATTTTGACCCCGATTTTCTTTAACACCCGTGGTTCAGCGGTTCTGGTGAGTTTCCATATATTTTCTCAGCAAATTGTTTATGCGGGTCTGATATCCCTGCCCCTGCCCCTTGAACCATTCCAGAACGTCGGCATCCAGTCGGATAGTCACTGGTTTTTTCACCGGTAGGTGCAGCTCGGCCTGTTGGAAAAAATTATCGTCCAGTTCAGGTATATCAGAAGTGTCGATGTCCTCGTCACTCATGGCATTGAGGCGCTCCCAGTCAGTGCCGGATGTTTTCTTCATAGTGTTGAACCTCTTTCCTGGTGGCTTTTCGGGCTGAGATGATCCGTAATACATCATCCACTCGTTCGGTGTAGACCACTACGCCGGTGAGGTGGTGAATACGGCCAATGGGCTACCCAGCGTTCTTCGCCATAATCGGCCCGATCATCGACCCTGCTGAGCATGGGGTGATTGAATATATCGACAGCGTCCTCAAAGGCAATGCCGTGTTTGTGAATATTTGCCTGATTCTTGTCTTCATCCCATTCACATTGCATGGTGATTTCAGTATTTACATTTGTACATACGCTCAGAGGTTAGCACTTACTTTGAACAAGTGAAACCAAAGGACAAGCCTGTCACATCAGGATAATAACTTCTTTACGTTTTTATAAAACGGGGGGCAAGTCTTGGTTCTTGAATAATGTCAATGCTCATTCGTTCAAGAATCAAGCCCCCGATTTTTTTCTCTTTCTTTCTTGGAGTGAAAAAAGGTATATAATGCCCTATATTTATGGTGGCCTGTAGATATATATTGGATACCAGAACAACCATGTTTGAGTATGATCCGGCAAAAAGTCTCAGCAATCTGGAAAAACATGGCATTGATTTCGATCAGGCCAAGAGCCTCTGGCTGGATGAAAACCGAGTGGTCATCAAGACCTTGATTTCTGATGAACCTCGTTTCCTGCTCATTGCCAAATACGCAGGAAAACACTGGACTGCCGTATTTACGCAACGTAATGATAAAACCCGAATTATTTCGGTACGTCGCTCAAGACCCAAAGAGATAGCCGCCTATGAAAGCCAAAGAATTTGATCAGGCCTTTGATGAAGGCCACGACAGCATTGATGAAAATATTGACTGGTCCAGCGCTCAACGTCCCGCCCTGGAAACCCGTCGCATCAATATCGACTTTCCTGAGTGGATGATCACTGCCCTTGACCGCGAGGCCGCCAGGCTTGGTATTGCCCGGCAAGCTGTGGTCAAAACCTGGCTGGCAGAAAGGCTGGATCAGGGAAGGCGGGGATAAGGGCGCAGGCCGCTTCCCGTAAAAGATATGAGCTGAGCTTTTTCGGGCAGCGGGAAGCGGGTGGCGTCAATCACGCCCTCCTGAAAAATAGTGAAAATAGTACACCCATAAATTCAAACATTAATGACATCCTTTTCCTTTCGGTTTCTGCCCCCCCGGTTCCTTGATAAAAAAACTGCAGAATCGGGTAAAAGCATCTTGATGAGTCCTAAAATGAGACCTATAGTACCCATAATGGGACTGAATAAAGGATAACCACTTTTGCCTGACATAGCCTCCGTATTGTTTACCAAAACCCAGCAGCGACTGCTGGCGCTGTTCTACGGCAAGCCCGACAACTCATTTTACCTGAACGAAGCAGCTCGCCTGGCTGGCGTTGGTAAAGGGGCCGTAGTACGTGAAATAAAGAAAATGACCGAAGCCGGGCTGCTAAACAGCTATCAACAAGGAAATCAGCAACACTACCAGGCGAACCCTGACAACCCTATATTTGAAGAGCTAACAGCCATTACCCGGAAAACCTTCGGGATTCATGGAGTAGTAAAAACCGCTTTGGAGCCTGTGCTCGGGCAGTGTGAACTGGCCTTTATCTATGGTTCTGTGGCAAAGGGTGAAGAGCACTCGGGCAGTGATATTGATGTTATGCTGGTGGGTCACGACCTGAGTTATGGTGACATCATGGCAAGGCTCGAATCCGCAGAGCAGCAACTGAGCCGAATCATTAACCCAACCCTGCTCACCCCTGATGAGTTTCAACAACGAAAAAACCAGAAGCAGAGTTTTATTACGCGCGTAATGGAACAGCCCAAACTGTGGCTGACCACAACACCAACGACAGGTGACAAACAATGAAAGAACTGGATAACCTGGTAAAAATAAACAAGCTCAAACCGGAGCCGCCGGATGCACAAGAATTTGCTGGTATGGTGAGGGCTGCTGAAACCAAACTGAAGGATGCGGTTATCAGCGAACTCTCTGTAGACAGCCAATTCTCCCTGGCATACAGTGCGGCGTATGCTTTGTCACTGGCTGCATTGCGCTGGCATGGTTACCGCTCAGAAAGTCGTTATCTCGTATTCCAATGCTTGCAGCATACATTAGGATTAAGCCGGGCTAAATGGCGGGTGCTTGATCAGTGTCATAATCAACGAAACCTGGCAGAGTATGAAGGACATCTGGACATCAACCCACAGTTGCTAAAAGAGCTGATCACGCTAACCCAGGAATTATTGCACCTTGTTAAAGAGCTGCCTGACATTAACTAAAAAGAACGGGGGGAGGGGT
>NZ_JAHHPP010000095.1 GCF_024606265.1 Endozoicomonas sp. SESOKO1 | reverse complement strand
GACCAATTTGCTGCCACCGCAGTAGGGCAGTCTATTCTCGGACAGGCTCCTAGTGCAGGAAAGCGTTAATATCCGTACCAATACCACCGCCGTCATTCCCGCGAAGGCTGCAATCCATCGCCAGCAGTGGATCTCCACCTCCGCGGGGATGACGGTTGTAAGGGTATCAGCACTTTTCTGCAGGGTAAGGGCTACAAAACACCAAAATGATTAAAAATAACCCTGCCAATTTTTACCACTATCTGGTTTCTCTCTTCAACGCTGACGTTAGTACCGGTCATATAAATACTGATGACCAGGGGCTGACGCTTTTTACTCCAGATAATGGCGGTTATTCCCCGCGAACCATTGCCGCCAGCGCCGGAGCGATCAGCAATGGAAGTGTGCATGGGAAAATAAGTATGCGCCATCAAAGGGGGCGCAATGCTATCATCGAAAAATGATTTCATGCCAGCTTTTCAGCTATCTATAACGGATATCTCTCTGTATGTATTCAGACAAAGTAGTAATTGTTACCGGTGCCAGTCGCGGTATTGGCAATGCCATTGCCAGGGCTTACCGGGAGCAGGGGGCGACTGTGATTGGCTTCGATCTGGAAGAACCGGTATCTCCTGATATGGATTTCCATGGTGTTGACCTGGGAAAACCGGAAATGATTGAGGCCGCCTTTGACCGCATTGTTCGTCAATATGGCAGTGCACATATCCTGATTAACAACGGTGCCATAAGCCGGTTTAATAAACCGGTTGTCGAGCTGACAGCTGCGGAGTTCTCCAGGGTGATTGATGTCAACCTGAATGGCAGCTTTAACTGTGCAAGGGCGTTTATCAGACAGCATAAAGATAAACATTACGGCCGCATTATCAATATTGCCTCTACCCGCTGGCACCAGAATGAACCTGGCTGGGAGGCTTATGGTGCCTCTAAAGGCGGTCTGGTTTCACTGACCAATACGCTGGCCATGTCACTGGCGGAAACACCGATTACCGTGAATGCCATCAGTCCTGGCTGGATTCAAGTGGAACATTATGATCAGCTGACTGGGCAGGATCACCGCCAGCATCCATCGGGGAGAGTGGGTAAGCCACGGGATATTGTCAATACTTGCCTGTTCCTGACCCATGTAGAGAATGATTTTATCAACGGCACCAATATTGTGGTCGATGGTGGTATGACAAAAAAAATGATTTATCAATAATGCCCCAATAAAAGACATTTCCTGTTCAAGCTCATTGAACGTGACAACAAAGCATCAATTTCTCCGCCGCAGTTCAATGATTTTCACCGTTTTATCCTTGCTGGCGGTTACCACACGGCGGCTATCAGTACTGAAGGTGGCTGAGTTGACCCAATCATTATGGAAAATAGTGGCTTTTTTTACCCATGATCCATTGGCCTTCCGGCCATAGATTTTTGCCGTGTGATCGTCACTGGCGGTCACCACATGGCAGCCATCAGTGCTGAAGCTGGCAGAGTTGACAAAGTCATCATGGGAAATGGTGGCTTTTTTTACCCATGACCCATTGGCCTTCAGGCCATAGATTTTCACCTTGTTATCGTAACTGGCGGTCACCACATGGCGGCCATCGGCACTGAAAGAAGCTGTGTTGACCCAGTCATTATGGGAAATGGTCGCTTTTTTTACCCATGATCCATTGGCTTTGCGGCCATAGATTTTCGCGGTGTTATCATTACTGGCGGTGACCACATGGCGACCATCGGCGCTGAACGTGGCTGATTGGATGAAATTTTTATGGGTAATGGTGCCTTTTTTTACCCATGATCCATCGGCTTTTTGGGCATAGATTTTCACCGTCATATTGCTATTGGTGGTCAGCAAATGACGGCCATCGGCGCTGAGGTTGGCTGAGTAGACCCGGCCATCATCGGGAATGGTCGCTATTCGTACCCATGCCCCATCGACCTTCTGGCCAAAGATTTTCACCTGTTCGTCATCACCGACGGTCACCAAATGGCGACCATCGGCGCTGAAGGTAGCTGAGTTGACAGCATCATCATGGGTAAAGGTGGCTTTTGCTTCCCATGATCCATCGTCCTTCTGGCCATGGATTTTCACCGTGTTATCTTCACTGGCGGTCACCACATGGCATCCATCAGGGCTGAAAATAGCTGTGTTGACACGATTATTATGGGAGATGGTCGCTTTTTTTACCCATGATCCATTGGCTTTTCGGCCATATATTTTCGCCGTGTGATCACAACTGGCGGTCACCAGGTGGCGACCATCGGCGCTAAAGGTGGCTGAGTTGATAAAGTCATCATGGGAAATGGTGGCTTTTACACTCCATGACCCATTGGCCTTCTGGCTACAGATTTTTGCTGTATTATCGAAACTGGCGGTCACCACATGGCAGCCATCGGCGCTGAAGGTGGCTGAGTTGATGGTGTCATCATGGGAAATGGTGGCTAAGGTAGCTAAATGAAATGTTTTACATTGAAGCATCAGTTTACTGATGGTGAATAAGAACAGGGCATGAAAATAAATACTCCGTCGGCGTTTTATCAGTGATTTGACTAATACCTTGTCATTGGTAAACTGCCCCAGCCAATCACGGAGTTGACTGGCCCGTTTTGTCGTGATGAGTGTCTTCAGTTGAGCCTGTAGTGATGAAGAAAACTGCTGATACCAAGCCTTTAGCAGGGCCTCATCCGCCTTGATAGCCTCGTGAAAGTGGGAACATACCCGTTCCAGATTGACAATATCCTGAACATTCAAAAAGCTGAAAATCCTGGAATGTGCTTCGAAGGTCAAATTGGGCAATGAAGGTTTGTCCCTGTTAAGTACGGTTCTTTTTGAAGCTTTGTTTGCAGTAATAGTGGATCCGGCAATTTTCCGGGTTTTACGGGGTGCAGATTCGAAGGCAGAGACGTTAGTGGATGGCCTTTTCCGGGATTTGAGAGTATGTCCACTGTTAGCTGGAACAGAACCGTCAACTACAGTGATGATCCTGCCCGCACTGACACCCGTTGCTGTCTCTGACTGAGATTGATCAGATTTTGAAGAGAGTGAGCCGACTATGCTGGAATTGTTGTCTATTCTAGGCATGCCCGGTTACTCAAAAGTCAGTATTTGTCGTCTGTCAGAAAGAGCATTCAACATTGATGAACATTGATGCCTGTCAGTAAATTAGAACCGGCTTTAAAATGAAAGTTCATTGAGGAGGGGAGGATGGCAAAGCAGATGCTGATAAAAATTTGTACCAAATGGTCCCAAATCAGGGAAGACCAGTGGATTCGACGGCGGTAATCATGCGCTCAACCGGGAATGGTATCCTTGCCCACCTTGTTAAGGTGAAATATCCAGGCCAGGAACCCGCCAGGCAGGCTCCTGGATAATCAATCAAGACTGACTTTCGATGATTCTGGCAATATCATCAGCAGGGCGATAGCCGGGAATAACCTGACCGTTTTCCAGCACCATGGCCGGAGTGCCGTTAATGCCCATCTGGATACCCAGTTTATGGTGATGATCAATGACACTGCTGCACGCTGCCTTATCACCTCTAATTTCTACACCGATGGGATTGCCGGTTTTCAGGTCGGTCAATGCCTGTTTACGGTCTACTGAACACCAGGCCTCGGTCATCTTGCCATGCACGGGTGATTGTTTACCGCCGCGGGGGAAGGCAAGGTAGCGCAGTTCGATGCCCAGTTCATTTAACCGGTCAACTTCCCGGTGCAGTTTGCGGCAGTAACCACAATCGACATCCGTGAAGGCATAAACAACGCCTTTGGTTTCACCTTTCGGTGAAAAGATCACCATGTCTTCCTTTTTCAGCGATTCCAGCAGTTTGGCGTTTTGCTGGCTTTTCATGGCTTCTGTCAGGTTAACCAGCTGATTGCCACGAATTTCCAGCATATCGCCTTTGATAACATATTGCCCGTTTTCGCTGCTGTAGAGCACAAACCCACCTTTAAGCATAACTTTGTAGACGCCGGGCATCGGGCTTTTGGTGATCGACTCAATGGGAATGGTGGCATCAAGTTTTTTCAGCTGACTTTCAATCAGGTTTTCGGGGCCCGGGGCGGCGCTGTCCTTGCCGCGGGACTCTGCATGGGCAGCCACAGACCAGCCAGCGCTTGTGGTCATCATGGCTGTTAACAGAATGGCAGAGAGTTTAGACATATTGGTTCCTTAATTGATCCAAAAGGATGAACCTGACTGCTCGCAGGGCAGTATACCAATGGGTAGCCAGGACATCTCAGGGGCTATCGGCAAGCCGTTCCAGCATTGGAGAAAAGCGCTGGATTAAAAACAGGGGTAAAAACGGGGGTTAAAAAAGGGGGATTGTAGCCTTATTTCTCCCTGTTGTATCGCTTGGACACTGTTACCGGGTAAAGAGTTCTGAAAAAAGGTATGGATGGTCAGATTATCCCCTGGGATGATGCTCCCGGTGAAGCTCTGACAGCCTGTGGTTGGCAATATGGGTATATATCTGTGTGGTGGACAGGTCGCTATGGCCAAGCAGCAGCTGGACAACCCGCAGATCGGCGCCGTGGTTCAAAAGGTGAGTGGCAAAGGCATGCCGGAGGACATGGGGAGAAACGTCGGTATTGATACCGGCAATCCTATTGTAGTGCTTGATCCGGTGCCAGAAAGTCTGCCGGGTCATTGGGCGCCCCTGGCGACCCGGAAACAGGGTCCGGCTTTCATGCTGGTTCAACAGGCCGCCTCTTGCCTGTCTGATATATTGTTCCAGCCAGTCAATGGCATTCTGGCCCATGGGTACCAGCCGCTCTTTTCTGCCTTTGCCGGTAATGCGAATCACACCCTGTCTTACATTAATATTGTCCATATTCAGGTTGACCAGCTCTGAGATTCTCAGGCCACAGGCATACAGAATCTCAAGCATGGCACGGTCACGAAGGCCAATGGCGGTATCGGTATCCGGGCTGTTGAGCAGTGACTCGACATCCTCTTCTGACAATGTTTTTGGCAATGGTTTGCCCTGGCGGGGCATGTCAATATTGGCCGTAATATCGCTGATGATCTGTTCTGATTGCAACAGGTAACGGTAAAAAGCCCTGAGGGTGGAGATCTGCCGGGCGGTTGATCTTGGGTGATAACCCTGCTCATAGCGCCAGCCCAGAAACTGACGAAGATCCGCTTCGCTGGCTGTGAGCAATAGATTACCGGTGTTTTGCGTGTACTCTTGCAACCACTCAGAGAACAGCTGCAGATCTCGCTGGTAGGCTTCACGGGTATTTTTGCTGAGTCCCCGTTCAAGCCAGAGGTGTTGTAAAAATGTCTGTGTTTCCACAGAAGCAGGGGCTGGCATGGCTATCAATAGATCCAATATTGCACGATGGTATTGATTATATCAGTTGTTTTGTGTATTGATTATGGATTTCTTCCGGCCATGCAAAGGTGTTTTGAGTGGTCTTGTTCCGGTTTGTGTGATGGTCCTGAGTGAGTCCAGTTGTGCAATAAACTCCTGGGTCAGTTGCTTCATTTGGGCTACGTAACCATCGTCAAAATTCAATGCATCTGGCATCAGGTATTTTTGGTAATCCCGGGTGCGAGGGAAAAAACAAGCCGGTTTTTTCAGGTATCGTTTAGTGTATTGCTCGATAATCACACCTGTTGGTGATGGCTGTTGCATTTTATCCATCAGTGCCAGTGAATTTTTTAACCCAATCCCAATGATTCGTTTACAAAGCGAAGTGTGCACCAGGTCAATGGCGTTTGGATCCCTTAAAACCGGCGGAGGGAAACCAAATTTCATAAATATATATTGCATCAACATATAATTTGTTCTGCAGCTACCATCCGCAGGTGGATGTATTTGCTCAAGCCTGGGCCAGTACCCGGCAATAATTCTGATCAGTTTTACCAGCAGTCTGGGTTTGGTAATTTTCCTGTCCTGCAGTGCCTTTAGCTGTTTATTCAGCGGAGTGATTACTTCTTTCTCAAGAAGGGCCAGTAATTGGCATTTGAAAGAAATATCATCACTTGCCGTTTTTTCTGGTCCTGAACCATCAGGCCTTAATGGCCTGAAAACAATATTGATGCCTTCAAGGTTGTTATAGTTTGAGATAAACCGGCTATCAGGCATTATGCTGCTTTTCGGGGAGACCAGAATGGAGGCATTACGGGTGCCACGGCAAAACTCGTACTCTTCTTCCAGTCTTTGCTTGTATAACAGTGCCTGGATAATGCCTTTGTGGGTATGGTCCTTGCTGGAATAGACAACAGGGCCTTTGCGTATTGTCCCGGGGATGTGGCTGTTCAGCATCTTTTGCACGCCATTGGTCAGCAGGGCATTGATCTGCATATAGCGTTGCCGGGAAATCAGCGGCGCATCCCCGGGATCATGCTGAATCCACTCCAGAATCTGGCCCATGCAGCGGCACCAGGCAGCAGTGCATCCTGGCTCCCTGGCTTCATATTCCTGTGGTGAGCATCTGGACAAAATGGCATCCGGATCGGCAAATAGCAGGAAAAGATGCTCTTGCGGAAAGCGCAGAAGAAAGCTGAGTCCTTCAGGTATCCCGGTAAAATCCTGAGCTTCAGTTGATGTGATCAGTGAGTAACTATTGTCAGTACTCATCGAAACGCGCCTGTGACTGACGTTGGTTGAGTTCGAATCACCAATGTTACCGGCTGCTGTTGGTTGGGTTAAGGGTAAGCCTGACTCATGAAGGCAAGAGGTGTTGCTGTCTCTGGAATCTGCCGTTTCAGGCTCATTTAACACTGTTGTTTTAATAATAATGTTGGAATGACAGGGTTGAATAAAATCCGGCATAAATATTATGGTCTTTATAACTGCTTATTTAGTGAGACAGCTAAAGACCGGATTTGTTCAGACAAAAAAAAGCGGCTTTCGCCGCTTTTCCCGGATCGGGTATTTCGCCAATCCATTCTTCTGAGAAATTTGCGTAAAAACTCTCGTAAAAACAGTTGCCGGAAAATTAAACTGAATCTTAGTTGAGCTTTTCCTTGATACGAGCAGCCTTGCCGCTCAGCTCACGGAGGTAGTACAGCTTGGCCTGACGAACGTCACCACGACGCTTCACAGTAACAGAAGCGATCAGCGGAGAGTAAGTCTGGAAAGTACGCTCAACGCCAACACCGCTGGAAATTTTACGAACGGTGAAAGCAGAGTTCAGGCCACGGTTACGCTTACCGATGACAACACCTTCGAACGCCTGCAGACGCTCACGGTTGCCTTCTTTTACCTTAACCTGTACGACGACAGTGTCACCCTGGCCAAAGGCAGGGATCTCTTTGTTCATTTGTTCAGCTTCAAGCTGCGCAATGATTTTGTTTTTGCTCATTGATAATTGCTCCTGGTTAGTCAGCATTCCGCGTTTCAATAAAAGACCGCTCGGCTTTGAACTCTGACAGTAACTTCTCTTCCTCGCTGGTCAGGATCCTGTCTGCTAACAAATCAGGCCGTCTCAACCAGGTTCTGCCCAGGGACTGCTTCAGTCGCCAGCGCTCAATCTGCGCATGGTTACCGGATAGCAATACCGGTGGCACTTCCTGTCCTGCAAACATCTCCGGACGAGTGTAGTGCGGGCAATCAAGAAGACCATCTGCAAACGAGTCTTCTGCGGCGGAATCCTTATGACCCAGGGTGCCCGGTACAAAGCGTGATACTGCATCAATCAGAGTCATGGCAGCGAGTTCGCCACCACTTAACACGTAATCACCAATAGACCATTCTTCATCGATTTCGGCCTGGATTACACGCTCGTCAATACCTTCATATCGCCCCGCGACCAGGATCAGTTTCTTGCTTTGGGCAAGCTCCTCCACACCTTTCTGGTCGAGTATTCGACCCTGGGGCGAGAGGTAAATCACTTTGGCCTCGGTTCCTGCAGCTTTGCGGGCTGCATGGATGGCGTCACGCAGAGGTTGAATTTTCATCAACATGCCGGGACCACCGCCATAAGGTCGGTCATCCACGGTTCGGTGCCGGTCATGGGTAAAGTCCCTGGGATTCCAGGTTTGTACCTCAATCAGTCCTTCCTTAACCGCGCGGCCGGTAATACCGTACCCGGTTATGGCCCGGAACATCTCCGGGAAGAGGCTGACGACACCGAACCACATTCCGGTGTCCATGGCGCTCGTTTCTGCGTCCTGATGAGTTTCTGCACGTTGTTCAACGGTTGGCTCATCGGTTGAGTGCAAAGTCGTCATGGCCACTTAAAACTCCGGGTCCCAATCTACCCGGATAAATCCTTTCTCAGGATTTACGTCTACTACCACCGATCCGGTAAGCCAGGGCACCAGACGCTCACGGCGGTCAATGCTGCCTTTTGAGGGGCGAATGACCAGAACATCGTTGGCACCGGTTTCCATCAGGTGGCTGACTTTGCCCAGCAGAACATTGTCTCCCTCAGCGTTGCGGGAGAATACATCCAGCGATTCCAGTTGATGCCAGTAAATCTCGTCATCTTCCGGTTCGGGCATCTCATCGGCGTTGATGGTGATCTGGTAACCACAGTAACTGCGGGCCAGCTCACGATCGTCACAACCGACGATATGGGCAATCAGACCTTTACCGTGAGGACGGGCCTGATCGATTTCAACGGTTTTCATTTCACCGTTGCGGATAAGAATCCAGCGTGGGTAGTTGAGGATGTTTTCCATCGGGCTGGTGTTGGAGTGAATCTTCAGCCAGCCTTTGACCCCGAATACGGAGGAAATATGGCCTAACGTAATGCGCTTCACAGCGCCCTCTACTGCCGTTGTCACTGAATTATTAACCTCACGCAGCCTTTTTGGCTTCTTTCAGAAGCTGGGCAACGCGATCAGAGGCAGTAGCACCCTGGCCCAGCCAGAATTCTACACGCTCGTTATCAACACGCAGACGCTCTTCCTGGCCACGAGCGGTAGGGTTGAAGAAACCTACACGCTCAATAAAACGACCGCCGTTAGCGTTACGGCTGTCAGCCACGGTCAGGTGGTAAAATGGACGCTTTTTAGAGCCGCCACGGGCAAGACGAATGGTTACCATGGAATAGGGTTTCCTATAGTTGTTTCCGGCAACTGGTTTTCTGTGTTTACGTTGCCAAACGCACAAGTCGTATGACTAAAACCCAGAAGAATTCAGACAGATTTGAGCCAGGAAAAGATCCTTTTTCATCATCCGTCAGCTAATCCATGATCGGAATAAGGCCAATCATAAAGGGCGCATATTGTAGGGAAAACCGGGGGAGGTGGCAATATGCTGCCGTAAGTATGTTCCGCAGAAGGCTGTCATGAAGGGGTCTCCTTTTTTTTCAGAATAAACAGCTCTGCTGTTTTCCCCAGATTGGCGATCCTTCGTATTGCCGAGCCATAGGCATCGAATTTACTTTCACTGTCATTCTCAGCGGCCTGTAACGCCGTTTGAGTCCCGGTCAACGGCATTTTGACCACTAAGGGGACCGTCTCATTGTTTTCGGAGTGTCCCATGGAGTCAGCATAATTAAGGACGTTGCCTTCTATATTCCAGGCGAGAAAATGGCCAATTTCAATGCTGATCAGGGCACTGGCTTCGTAAGTCATCTTCTTTCCATCAGCAGTGGGAATCTCGGCATCTTTCCACCACTCCAGGTTGGGTCTGAGTTTGGTTCCAAAGTTGGGGATGGTAACAAACAATACTTCCGGGTAGTGATTCTCATCAGGTAATAGCTGTTTGAACGCAGAATCATCGAGATGAAGTTGATCCTTTGTGCCATTGAGCGAAATTTTGATAAGCTCTTCCACGGTTGTTGCCATTCGAGAAGTGGTTGTGGTTATTGTTCCACTTTCAGGTTCGTCCCTGTCAAAGCCACCTAGCACATGATTAACGAATATTTGCTGTCCCTTTTTATTGATAAATGATGCATTAGCGGAACGGGCAAAGTTGCCCCAGCGATAGTGATCTTCAACCTCGGCTTCCATCGTCCTCGATTTATTCACCATGTCACCAAAATATTCAAATTTTTTTTTGGCCAACTTGCCTGTGCAGCTTTTATATGTATCGGTACATTTTATGGCAAGCGCTTCGCCCTGCCTGTATTCGCTGTAAGTCTCAAAAAATTCTGACGGGTTGGGGGGAGGAGGCCCTTGTGGTTTTTCTTCTTTGATCAGGCCTTCCGGAATCGAAAGTTTTGGAATTCTATGATCCATAAGACTGTTTACTGTTTCTTTTGATTCATTGATAGGGAGGAATCCATTCGCAGCATCAATCCATGATATTTTGTGCCTCAGGGATGACTGGGTATCTTTAAGGTTATGGAATTTTCCGGATGGATCTGATTCGGGTTCTGGATAATCATAGATGTTGTTGAGGATTGCTTTGACAATATCCGTCACTGCCAGAGAAGTGCACAGTGTTCCTTTGTCGAGTTGGAAAAGTGTTCTCATGCGGTCCAGGCCTTCATCAGCAATGTAGCCATTAGTCTCTTCATCAAAGAAAAAATTTCTGCATATCGATAAAAAATCACCCAGGGAATCGGCTTGTTGCTTTTTGCCCTCCATTGGTTGTTTGTCAGTTCCAGCCTGAATCTCGTCAATCAATGTATTCAATAGCTTGTTGTTTGATATAGCCATAAAAAAAGAGGCCAGTGAACAGTTGTTGTTTTTTGCCTGGATGCCTGCATTTTTGATTAATGAAACATTGTTGTGTGAGTGTATTTGCTTTGGCGTCGGAGATGGGCTGGCAGCACTGGTAACATGCTCCAATGGCTTCTTAACTTCTTGCTCCTCCCGTTTGGTCATATCGCTCTGGGTAGATTTTTGCTGTTGCGGGGGAGTAGGTTTTTGCTCTTGCGAGATAGATTTTTGCTTGAGTGTGATGGATTTTTGCTGTTGCGGGTCAGGTTTTTGCTTTTTCGGGTTAGATTTTAGCTTTTTCGGGTTAGATTTTTGCTGTTGCGGGGCAGGTTTTTGCTGTTGCAGCATATAGAAGTTAAAGCAGGAAAGATAATGCAAGTGATCTTCGGTTAAAACTGGAGATGGGCTTCTTGATAATGCTGGTTGGGTAGATAATGGGTCGTTGTCTGGATTGGGAAGAACTGATGCCTCTTCCGATTCGATAGTTGTCTTTGGCGCAGAGTCGGTGTTTGGTATAGCCTGGCAATCAAGCTTTTTGATCGTTCGATCTGGAATCGCAATGTTACCGACATCACTCTTGCCGGTGCAGTTGGCACCTTCTCTTATAGAGCTGAGTTCACCCAGGCAAATGCTGTTTCTGCGTTTAGGAGCAGGTGTTAAATCGTTAAGTTGGCGTTCTGTCAAACTTGAATAATCATGGTAGGGCAAAGCAATCTTATCCATTTCGAATGCTCCATTATGCTGATGGTCAACATTTATTTCGTTATCAGGTTATTGAAGGTTGTGTTTTTTTATGGGTATTAAGGTAAAGACCTGTTATTTAGCCCTGTTTTGGACCTCTGAACAGGAACAGTGATTAATAACAGAGATCCTATTCCTGACTTGATTTCTAATCTCGTGAAAATTTAGACAGCAAAAAGTCGTAAATGTTCGGAATGTGAATTTTATTTGTTATGCAGGATTGAAATAAATTAATACTTTCAACGGAAATTGCTACTTGATTCAATCGCCAGCTCTGTTTTTTGAGCTGGCGATTGATGGGGGGTTAGAACGGAAACTTCTTACCGCCTCCGGGAGGCATCATGCCACCCATTCCGCCCATGCCGCCGGGCAGCTGGCCTTTCATGGCTGACATGCCGCGCATCAGCTTGCTCATGCCGCCTTTTTTGGTGACTTTTTTCATCATTTTACTCATCTGCTTATGTTGCTTGATGAGCCGGTTGATGTCCTGGATCTGGGTGCCGGAACCAGCGGCTATGCGCTTTTTGCGGGAACCGTTCATGATGTCCGGGTTGGCACGCTCTCCCGGCGTCATGGAGTTGATGATGGCTTCCATCTGGACAAAGATTTTATTGTCCATCTGGCCCTGAAGCTGGGGCGCCATGCCACCCATACCGGGCAGTTTGTCCATCATGCCACTGAGGCCACCCATCTTTTTCATTTGCTGCAGCTGGTCGCGGAAATCTTCCAGATCGAAGCCTTTGCCTTTCTTCAGCTTGCTGGCCAGCTTGTCCGCCTTGCTGCGGTCCAGCTTGCGCTCGGCTTCCTCGATCAGGGAGAGAATATCCCCCATGCCCAGGATCCGGGAGGCGATCCGGTCCGGATAGAAAGGCTCCAGGGCATCGGTTTTCTCGCCCATACCGATAAACTTGATGGGCTTGCCAGTGATCTGGCGTACTGAAAGCGCCGCACCACCACGGGCATCACCGTCTGCCTTGGTGAGGATAACACCGGTCAATGGCAGGGCATCACCAAATGCCCTGGCGGTATTGGCCGCATCCTGACCAGTCATGGCATCCACCACAAAAAGCGTTTCTATGGGGTTGATGGCACTGTGCAGTTGCTGGATTTCAGCCATCATATCGTTATCGATATGGAGGCGGCCGGCGGTATCGACAATCAGGACATCCGCGTGCTTGATACGGGCTTCATGAATCGCACCGTTAACAATGTCTACAGGCTTCTGGTCAGCAGAAGACGGGAAAAAGTTAAGTCCGGTTTCCTGGGCCAGGGTTTCCAGCTGTTTGATGGCAGCGGGACGGTAAACGTCAGCACTGACCACCATGACCGATTTCTTCTGGCGCTCTTTCAGCCATTTACCCAGCTTGGCAACGGAGGTGGTTTTACCCGCACCCTGCAGACCCGCCATGAGAATGACAGCCGGGGGCTGGGTGGCCAGGTTCAGTTCGTCATTGGACGAACCCATCACCTCAATCAGTTCATTCTGGACAATTTTGACAAACGCCTGACCCGGGCTGAGGCTGGACTGAACCTCCTGCCCGATGGCACGCTCCCTGATCCGGCTGATAAACTCCCGGACCACCGGCAGGGCAACGTCGGCTTCCAGCAGGGCCATGCGCACTTCGCGCAGGGTGTCCTTGATATTGTCTTCGGTTAGTTTGGCCTTCCCGGTTACGGTTTTCAGCGTACGGGACAGGCGTTCGGTTAAATTTTCGAACATTCTGGGAATTACCCTGATCTAAGGTGTTTATGCGGTTGAACGCACAGAATGATGGCCATTATATAGGAATCGAAACTAAAGCGGCATCCATTTCAGTGGATCCGGTGAAAGGTCGTTTGTCTAGCGCCAGGTAATATGACAAACTGCCGATGCTGCTTTTCGTTGAAGCCTGTTCAAAGAGGGCTTCCCGCTTTTTATTGCTGCTTTGGGGATAAATAGGCTTCGCTAATGAGTGTCATTTCCGTCAGTATGGGTGCCCTTGGTTGCTATCTGGCAGGCACGGTTGGGCAGGGATTGCGAAACGGTGGGCGTGAAGTGCCCAAATCGCTGATTCTGCTGATTACCGCCGTTGGCCTGATTTTCCACATTATTGCCTTATACAACTCCATTCATACCGACCGTGGCATCAATCTTGGCGTGTTCAACATGGGTTCGCTGACCGCCATGATGGTGACCATGATGGTGTTACTCAGCAGTTTCAGGAAACCATCGGAAAGCCTGCTGGTCATGATTCTTCCGGTCAGCATGATGGCCATTGTGCTCGCCCTGGTGGCACCGGTTGAACATATTGTCTGGAACACCGCATCATCGATGATTTCCCATGTGCTTCTCTCGGTCATGGCTTATGGCATTCTGATGGTGGCGGCATTCCAGGCCATTCTGCTCTCCTATCAGGAACACCAGCTGCGCACTCACCGACATACCATCCGGACATTGCCGCCGCTGCAAACTATGGAACGGCTGTTATTTGAGTTTCTGGGCCTTGGCGTTATCTTGCTGACACTCTCGCTGGGCAGTGGTTTTCTGTTCCTGGAAGATATGTTTGCCCAGAAACTGGTGCATAAAACCGTACTGTCCATCACCGCCTGGTGTCTCTTTGCAGCACTGTTAGTTGGCCGCTGGCAATTTGGCTGGCGTGGGCAGACTGCCGTTCGCTGGACGCTGGCGGGTGTCCTGTTTCTGATCCTTGCCTACTTTGGCTCCAGGGTGGTACTTGACTGTGTGGTTTCCGGGCAGTCCTGCTTTTGAGGAACTGTGCTGCGCACCAATCATGGCGTGCAGCGAGGCAAAAACCGGAGTGAGATTGGGAACTTATTGACATGCAGGGCTGTCCTAGAGGTTAGCCCCCGGATTGTGTACGCCAATTCCGTACGTTGATTCTGTACGCCAATCCCGGAACATCACAAAATCAACGAAGTCATAAGCATGTTACCAAGTAGTAGCCCTACACTCTTATCTATCCGGTCAGACTATCAATCGGCCAATACCACTGTTCCCCACCCATATCAAGCGACCCGGCGCACCGTTGGCCAGAGACTGGCCATTCGCTACCATCAATCGGTCAACCGGGCGGTTCTGAGATTAAAGGGCTCCGAAGCGGCGTTGTTACGTGCTGCGGCAACAAATGATCTGCCACTGGTCAGACGTCTGGTGCGCCCGTATTTTTCAGCCAACGGAATGGTCACCTGCTCCGTGGCTCTGAATCAACTGGATCCTGCAGCGGCTAAAGCGGTGGCAAAAGGCAAGACAGATGCGCTGGCGATATTGCTTGAGCACGGGGCTTGCCCAAATAAGGCGTTGGTCGGTTGGGATGCCTTTGACCCCGGAAAAAGCATGTTTGATGCGCGGGGACGCCATCGCCAACATCATGTTACCGATAACCTGACACCAGCAACGGTCAGGCTATTGCTAAACAGTCACCAGATTCTTCCTGACACTCCCATCAGGTTCCGGGATACCTGTGGAACTACCATTTGTTTTACTCTAAAGGAATTGATTAACAGTAACCCGGGTCACAAATACCGGGAAGAAATCTGTAAAATGCTGGTCAGTCACGATCCGGCCTTTGTGAATGTCAATTCGGAAATAGCTTTTCTCCCGATTGGCTCGTTCGCAGTACCCGGTAAAATAGATTGTCGCAGTTTTTACCGACACCCGGAACAGCCTTTCATCCACGTCAATTTTATTGGCCAGACCCTGATGTTTGATAACTTCGGCCTGACGGAGTATCTATTGACGGACCAGGATCTGGATCCCGGCTTACCTTTCGGCACAGGGGCAGCTGAAAACCTGCTGGGAATTTTCATGGACAAATATTATAAGGGATGTTTTCGCCAATTGAACGAGCGGTTTGATAATTTGCTCGCTGCCCTGAGGAACAAAATTGCCAAATCCGCTGCCTTTTGTGACCAGCTTGTAGCAAGCGAAAACAAGCTGTTCAAACAGCAATTTCTCACACTGTTTGCTATTGAATACCAGGGCAGGAACGAACCATCCCCTGCTGATTTTAAACACCTTAACCATGACCAGCTAAATGATAGAATCATGGGTTTATTGTGCACGCCTCCGCCCAGTTATCACCTTCTTTTTCCAGACCTGCCACCGAGCTACAATTCTGTTGCGGCTGATTTTGTGAACGCTTGAAAACCGCCGGGAAAAAATTCGGGAACCAGGCGTTGCAAGCCATTTTGGTTACGGGCTGGACTCCCGCTGTTATAATGGGTAGTTTTATCAGCATTGGTTCTGACAATAGGCGACAACTCGTTGAGTGAAGCACCCTTAAGCGCACTGATTGGCGCACTCGTTTTTCTCCTGCTGTTCTCTGCATTTTTTTCCAGTTCTGAAACCGGGATGATGGCCATCAACCGCTATCGCCTGAGGCATCTTGCCCGCAAAGGTAACCGGGCAGCGAAAAGAACCAGCAGCCTGCTGGACAGGCCGGATCGACTGATTGGGGTCATTCTGATTGGCAATAATTTTGTCAACATCCTGGCCTCTGCCCTGGCTACCATCATTGCTGTCCGTCTCTGGGGGGATAGCGGTATTGCTATTGCCACCCTGGGGTTGACCTTTGTTGTGCTGATTTTTGGCGAGGTAACACCAAAAACCATAGCCGCCCTGTATCCGGAAAAGGTGGCCTTTCCCGCATCCATGGTACTGGTTCCTCTTTTGAAGGTTCTCTATCCGATGGTGGTGCTGGTTAACTGGATCTGCTCTTTGCTGATGAGGCCCTTTGGTATCCGGCCGGGCCAGGAAGGTGAGGATCAACTGACCAGTGAAGAGTTGCGGACACTGGTGAATGAGTCCGGCCTGCGTCTGCCGAAGAAGCGCCGGGGCATGTTGCTGGGCATTCTTGACCTGGAGAAAGTGCGGGTTGATGACATTATGGTGCCCAGAAATGAGGTCTACGGCATCGATATCGAGGATGATATTAAAGAAATCATTCATCAGCTGAAAGATTGTCAGCACACCCGTATGCCGGTTTATCGTGGCGATATCAATAATATTGTCGGTATGCTTCATATGCGCAAGATCGCCCGTCTGCTGACTCTGGAAGAGGTCAACAAGGCGACACTGTTGCAGGAAACCGCTGAACCTTATTACATCCCCGAATCCACGCCTCTGCATACCCAGCTGTTCAATTTCCAGAAGGCCAAGGAGCGCACAGCTCTTGTTGTGGACGAATATGGCGATATTATGGGCCTGGTAACACTGGAGGATATTCTTGAGGAGATCGTCGGTGACTTTACCACCGATGTCTCCGACAGCAGCCAGGATATTACGCCCCAGGGGGATGGCAGTTACATCATCGATGGCTCTGCCTCTATTCGGGATATTAATAAGGCGCTGGGGTGGAATCTGCCAACGGACGATGCCCGGACCATCAATGGTCTGATCACGGAAGAGATGGAAGCGATTCCCGATGCCAGTGTCTGCTGGAAAATCAATAATTGCCGTTTTGAGATCCTGCAGGTGAAAGATAACCGGATCAAAAGTGTCCGGATGTTTATGGCCAGCAAATAAGTGGTTGCCTTCCTGATGCAATAAACAGGCGGAAGGGATCTTTTTATATAGTTCTTTCGTACAACATGGCGATAATTATCCTAATAAGTGTAGGGATTGCCATGTTGAAAATTCGAGAGAAGGCTCTTTGTTCCTGTTTTTTTCAATTTTTCATCTTGTCAGGGCTGTTAACGTCCCTGCTTCTGGCCCAATGCTTTGCTGCCGGGAAAACGACCATGAAAAGTGAAGCAAGTCCTGTCTGGCAACAATGGCAGACGGTCGGGCATTCGACATTAACCTGGGGCTTCTGGACGATATATGATGCCCAGTTAAAAACGCCTTCCGGCTTATACCGGGCTGATCAGCCATTTTCTTCTGAAATGGCACTGCTGATTGATTATCGTCGGCGTATCAGCAAAAAGAGCCTGCTCTCGGCCACTGATGAACAATGGCTCCATCTCGGGGTTTCCCTTGAAAACCGCCAGCGCTGGATTCGGACACTCGGCCAGATATGGCCAAATGTGAGAAAGGGGGACCGGCTGGTTTTTGTCCTTACCGGGTCAGGTGGGCGTTTTTATTTTGATGATGAGATGATTGGCCGTATCGATGATTTGTTGCTGGCCAGATCTTTTATCGACATCTGGCTCTCTGAGAGTACGGCCTATCCCAGGCTTCGGCGGCAGCTGATTGGGCAGCGGTAGTCAGTCTCAGTAATGCCTCCTATGCCTGTTGTTTCTTATGATGGCTACTGAAATGTGGGGCATTCAAAGGAATATCGGTATCCAGGGTAACATTCAGGAATTCAACCAGCACTACTGCCGTCAGCCCCCAGATCAGGTACTCCCCGTAGTAAAAGGATGGCATCATGTAGTCCTGGTTGCGCATTTTCCAGTGGTTGAACGTGAGATTTTTCTTATCCAGAAAGTAGCTTAACGGGACTTTAAATATCCTGTCCAGCTCTGCCATATTGGCTCTCAGCGGCGTGTCTGCTTCAATAATCCCGATAACAGGGGTGACTTCCAGACCAAAGCGTGAAACCACCGGGCCGGTTTGGCCAATGATTCTGACCGCTTCCGGGGGGAGGGCGATTTCTTCAAAGGACTCCCTTAATGCAGTATGGACCAGGTCTCTGTCTGATGGATCCCGCTTGCCTCCGGGGAATGCAACCTCGCCACTGTGGGTGGTCATATGGGTGGCTCGCCGGGTAAACACCAGCTCTGGTTCAGATGCATTAGTGATTGGTACCAGAACTGCGGCTTCTGGCAGTTGGGCATCTATTGTTCTTGGCTGGTGTTTTTGCAGCCGTTCTTCAACCAGGTTCAACATCATGGTGACTCCAGTGGCATCCTTGCAGGGGACTTGAATTTATCATAAGTAGCTCGGCAGGATTTATCCAGTATTCGCGGGTCTGCTGATGTTACGTCAGGTGTTGTCCTTTGTTTACCACAGAGGCGCAGAGTACACAGAGGAGGAAGAAAGGCTTTTTTTCTTGTAATTGCTCAGAATTTGTAGGCGAATCATATTCCTGAAAAAAATGAGCAGTTACTTTTTTTCTCTGTGTCCTCTGCGTCTCTGTGGTGAACAAAACAGGGAAGTTATTTCGGGACGATACCTTGGTACCACATCGAGAATAATCATAATTTCTGTTATTAATTCTTCGTCGTGTATTTTCCAAAACTCTTTGTTGATCCCTTTGTTCATCCCCGAGGGTTTGATACTCTGGTATGGTTGCTCTTTACCCGTCTGCCAGAAACAAGGAGTGAAAGTTGATGACAGGATTCTCTACCCATTACTGCAGTGTCTGCGGCCATGAGACTCGAAAAAAAGTGCCTGAAGGGGATCATCGCCTGCGGGATGTGTGTGATTACTGTCAAACCATTCATTATCAGAACCCCCGGGTTATCACCGGCTGTCTGCCCGTTTACCGGGATAAGGTCTTGATGTGCAAACGGGCGATTGAGCCCAGGAAAGGTTTCTGGACACTGCCTGGTGGCTTTATGGAGTTGGGAGAAACCATCGAAGAGGGGGCGGCACGGGAGACCCGCGAAGAAGCCTGTGCCGATGTCACCATCGAATCACTCTATACCCTGTTTAATGTGGTGCATGTAGGTCAGTTGTCGGCTTTCTTTCTGGCGAGACTGGAGCGCCCGGATTATGCACCGGGGGAGGAGAGTCTGGAGGTTGCCCTGTTTGCAGAAGATGAGATTCCCTGGGATCAACTGGCATTTTCTACCATTGGCCGGACGCTGCGCCATTATTTTGCCGATCGTCAGGAAGGCGTGTTTCCCATGAGGCTTGAGTATGTTAATCCTCCGGAGCGTCGAGACTGACCCGGTGGTAATCAAATGCAGGTACCTCATAGGGATGTGCCTGCGCAAGAGCCTGTATCACGCTTTTTAAATAACGCCCCTGACAAATCATTTCTACTTTCCAGGTCTCTTCTGAATGGATTTTACCGGGTTGTCCGGAGAATGGCTGGCTTCCCTTCAAGGGTCGAAACTGGCCGGTCCCGGGGGTTTGCCAGCAACAGCTGTCGTATTTTCCATAACGACCAGCCCCCGCAGTAAACATGGCCTGTTTGACTGGTTCAAGGAAGGCTGAGGGAATCATGACACAGATTTTGTAAATCAGTTTGTCAGGCATCAGGGCACCAGCCAGGCGGTTATGGGGAAACGGGCCAGCAGCCGGGCCAGCATCAGCGACAGTATGGTCACTACCCCGGTGATCAGGGGAATCGTCAGCAGCGTCGGAGTTGGGGAAAAACCCAGCTCCCGAATGGGCCAGAGCAGTAGCGGGTGAACAAGGTAGAGTCCCAGACTGTAGCGGCTGATAAACGACACCAGCTGCCGCCACTTGCCGGACACCGCATCCCCATAACGATAGGTCAGGGCAAAAAGTAACCCTGCTACCAGCGCGGTATTGATGGTTTTGTAAGAAGTAAAACGTCCCGGTGAATACACACCCGCATCGGTGGAGAGCATCCAGATACCGGCCACTGAGGACACCAGGGCGATCATCCCAAGACTCACCAGGGCAAGGTGCTGAAGCGTATCGAGGGGTGCGCGGCGCAGGGCGTAACCGAATACCAGATAACCACCATACATAATTACGCCGGTCATCCACGGCGAATCAACCCTGAAAAAATAGAGCAGGGTCAGCACCAGCCAACCGAACACCAGCATCCACAGCTGGTCATCAGACAGTTTTTGTACCACCGGCGTCAAAAAGGGGATCACCAGATAAAGGGGCAAAAAATAGTAATAGAAACCGAGGTGATACCAGGTCGGCTTTTCCAGAGCATTGACCAACAGGGTTTGGGCTACAGAAAAGTCATAGGCCAGGGCAACATCATGGGACAGGTTTATACCTGCCAGAAACGCATACCCTGTCGACCAGGCCACAAAGGGCACCAATACCTTGCTACACCGATGGGTAAGGTAATAACGCAGATTAAATGGACGGGTATCCGCCAGCATCAGGGCGCCAGTGACCATAATAAACACCGGAACCGCCCAGCGACTGAGCACATTGAAGCCAATGGCCGCCAGCCAGTTGCCACTGCCAACATCCAGGTTACGGTAAGGCCCGAGGACGTGAATCACAACCACGGCGATGGCGGCGACACAACGCAACAGATCGATAAAAAAATAGTTCTGTCGTCCGGATGTTCGGATAGTCATTTTGATTCATGTGATTGTGTGGTTCAGTTTTTGTCACAACGGAAACGATTAATCACCGGCTGGGCGTACATCTTCAGGAACCACGGACGGTATGGCTCAGGGCAGCGCTCCAGGTGTCGGGTAAATTCATCGCGTTTTTTCTCCAGGTCGGTATCCGGAAATAGTTCACTGATCCCCGGAACCTGCACAGGCTGGTCTATCTCACTGCTGATCGCTTCCCAGGCAAACAGGTTGGATGGCTGCAGCTGATAGTTATGGTGAATCTGCTGGTTGACCTCTTTAACCACCGAGGCCGCATCGTCGAAGTCCTGTGTCAGGGGTTTACCAAAAGCGACATGCACATGCCCTTTGTAACCTTCTATGCCCGTGACAATGCTGTTCAAGTCTTCATTATCGGCTTTCTGATACTGGCCGGTCTGTTGTTTCTCATGGAGTTCGCGGGCCTTGTCGCAGTCGCAGGGATCAAACTCGTAGGCGATGGAGACGGGCACAATATTCAGTGAGCGAATATTGTCGGCAAAAGCGGTCTGCCTGTCACGGCGGCTCAGGTTAAACATCTTGATAATTGCCGGGTCGGTCTGGTCATTACCATCTTTTGCCCGGCCTTCACTCTGGGCAATCCAGACCGGCTGGCCGGAATCGATGCAGTGATGAATATAGGCAGAGAGGTTCTGGAAGGCGAGTAGCTTTTCCCGTCGCCCGGACAGTGACCGTTTAACGATAAAGCTTTTGTTCAGGCGCATCAGGTCACTGACGAAAGGGCGCTTGACCAGGTTGTCACCAATGGCTATCTGGCAGGTTTCCATGCCGTTAAGGTAGAGCGCATAGTTGACCAGGGCCGGATCCAGGACAATATCCCGATGGTTGGATAGAAACAGGTAGGCACTGTCTTTTGTCAGGTGCTCAATGCCTGAAAAAGAGACCTTATTCGTGGTGGTTTTGATGACCCGGGTCAGATAGGGTTCGATGATCGCCTGAAAATCCCGGACATTATGAATATTCCGGGTTTTGTACTTTAACGCCAGGGAGGTTATCCAGGTCATGGCTTTGGAAAACTGTCGGGCCAAACCGGGGTAACGGTGCTTTGCCATCACACTGAGCAGGTCTTTATCCGTTAACAGGCGTTCAAGTGTGGGCCGGACCTCATGGTCATGGTAAGGGCGGATATCGTCAAAAGCTTCCATTTGTGCCAGTGCTTTGAGGTCAGATAAGGAAAAAATCGTTATTGTATTTCATTGATTGACAGCCGGTCTGTATAGACACTGTCGCGTAATGTAACTGAGTCGCATTCGGGATGCAAACCAGGGACTTCTCACAACATCAGTGTTCGTGCAGTTGGATTGATCGTGATGGCGGAACCTGTTGCCGGGTTGCTTTTATCGCATACACGGGAATCACTGTGAGGAATACCTGCAAAACCGCGCCTGAACATCATATAATCCCGGTTTCAGGTTCCCGGAACCTGACCATTTATAAAAAAGCCAGGCAGGGGATGTTCATGTTGAAGCAGTTTAAGAGTGCTTTCAGTTTGGTTGTATTGCTGGTGACGCTGCCGGTCTCAGCCACCACTGTGGTTAGCGAAGTTGAGGCCCGGGGTGCTATCGCTCAAAAAGAGTCGTTGGTTTCTGGCAAGGCCAGTGGGCAGCTAAGCGAGGCTATTGACATTCTGCACTCAGGCCGGGAAGCAAACGCCGCGAAAGCCATTAAAAATTTGCAGCGTATTGCCCGTCAGGGGGATCAGCCAGCCCGGGCTGAAGCCATGCTCTGGTTGGGAAGAGCTTATCGTGACGGGCTTGCCGGGACCGGTAAGGATATTGCCAAAGCCTTTGATTATTTCCAGCAGGCAGCCGGGCGTGAAGGGCTTAATTCGGAAGCGCAGTATGAGCTTGGACGGGACTATCTGAATGGAGAAGGCACTGATCGCAACCTGATCGCCGCCTATATGTGGACAGAGCTCAGCCTGCAGGACCCATCGAAAATATCGGCTTCGGCAGAAGCTCAGAAAGCCAGGCTGGTCACTATGCTCAATACGGTTCAACTGGAAAAAGCCAGACAGCTGGTGGATCAGCTGAAGACTCTTTATCTGAAATAATCAGGTTCTTTTATAGCAAATGATTAAAGTGTATAGCCCGGAAAATCTGGTTGAAGCCCAGTGCCTGAAGGACCTGCTGACCAGTCGTGGTATTTTCTGCCACCTGGCGGGTGTAGACCTGATCGGTGCCATGGGGGAGTTGCCCGCCATTGGTTTGCTGGCGCTGTATGTTGATGATGCTGATGCAGGTCTGGCAAAAGCGTTGATTGACGATTACCTGAATGCTGAGCCTGAGCCGGGAGATGATCCGGAAGAGAGAGCGTAATTCATGTGCAGCCGTTACTCATTCAACCTGTCCAGGCTTGACCTTGGCTTCCTCGGTATCAACGATATTGTATCCTGTAAACCCGTTCAGCATGTGGTGCCGGGGCAGCAGGTATGGTTGGTTCGATACAACGAGCAGGGTGCTCCTGAGCTGGCTCAGGCCAAGTGGGGGCTTGTGCCTTCATGGTTGCAGGATTTATCCCGTGCCCAGATCAATGCCCGTGTGGAGACGGCAGCTGAGTCACGGATGTTCAGAAAAGCCTGGCAGGACCGGCGTTGCCTTATTCTGGCGGACAGCTACTACCAGTGGCATATGACACAGGGCAACCGTCGTCAGCTATGGCGTATTGGTGCAAAGGAGGGATCCCTGATACTGATGGCCGGATTATGGGAGCGATTCACGGTGGACAGCACCCTTTCCTTTGATTCCTGTGCGGTGTTAACCATGCCGGCAATGTCGCCGTTGATGATGATCGCTGAGCGAATGCCTGCGCTGCTTACGGCTACTCATGCACAGCGCTGGCTATCGGGAGAACCTTTTGATATTGAACGTTTTTCTGCCTCTCTTGCCAGCTTTCCCTGGCACAGCCGGAACATCCTGAAGGGCTGACTTTGAGTTGCCAGGAATCTCCATTCACTGCTGAAATGCTGGTCTATCATTAGCGTTCGTTGTGGCCGTGTGCAGTGAACCCAGTGCAATTCTCCATCAGAAAAAAAATCATTTTTTTTACTGTCGTGCCTGTCACGCTTCTGTATAACCTGATCTTTGGTATCCATCTCTACTTCTCGCTCAAACAGGCTACGGATGCCGTAGCCAGAGGGTTGATTGAGCAGGTCTGGCACAATGCCGGCAAGATTGACAGTCATACCCGGCAGTTGATGACCATGACCTCCTTCATGGCGGATATGCTGAGTCGGATGCCAGTAACTGACCATGCCATGATAAAACACTTTCTCAGTGATCTGGTGGAAAGAAACTCCCTGGTTCGGGGCTTCACTTATGTCAAGCTTGGCAGCCGCTTTCAGCACTGGGATGTGTTTCATGCCTATATGGACGGAGACAGGGTGAAACTGGATGAAACCGTCGATACCGGCCTGTTTCCTGCCCAGTTCTGGTGGGCTAATCAGGGGCAGCAGAAAGAAGGGTTCTGGACATCACCCAGAGGGTCCGCGGATAAAGGGTGGATCGTCAGCTATATCGTACCGGTCTTTTCAGCAAACACGCTGTATGGCTATTTCTGGATGGATATCAGCCTTGCCGACCTGCGCCATCAGCTGGTGGAAAACACCACGGGAAATGCCAGTTTTTCCATTGTTAATGGTGCCGGGGAATACCTGCAGACGGACAGTGAAACGCCAAAGCGATATCAGTTAAACAGCATTCACCAAAGCCAGTTCTATTACGGTTCGCCGGGCTTGTGGAGTGACCTTGAAGAGCTGATTGAAAGAGGTGAGCCGGCTTTCCGACACAAGTGGGTGCCGGTTCGGCAGAATGAGTACTGGCTGATGGGGGCACCGATTAAATCGGCCTCCTGGTGGATGATCAGTTATGCCCCGAGGGAAACGGTGCTGGCACCGGTTATTGATCAGGCGGAGATCAATGCATTGCTGATGCTGCTCTCCCTGATGCTTATTTTTACCTGTGCCAGCCTGGTGTCGGTGAGAATTACCCGTCCGATTATCCGGTTAAAGCGAGCCATGGATGACTTTACCTACCGCCGGGTAAAGCCGGTGCTTGCCCATATCAGCCGGGATGAAATTGGCAGTTTGACCGAGAGTTTCCAGCAACTGGTGACCCGGCTGGCTGACCGGGAGAAGGCACTTCATAAGGCCAGAACCAGCAATATAGATCATTTACTGGAGCGGCTGAGGGGGAACTATTTCTATTTCAACCTCAATAAAGATGGTTGTGTTACCCATGTCAGTCCGTCAATAGAAGCCATTCTGGGCTACACACAAAACGAATTTCTTCGTCCATTGATCGGGTTTCTTGCTACCCGGGACAGCAAATTCCGTTTCCGGGATCAGTTCCGTGAGGCCAAGCAGGGGCGGTGGGGCGATACCTTTGAGCTGGATATCCGGCATCTGAACGGCAGTATCCGCCGGCTGGAAATCTTCTGGAGTGATATGGGGGATCTGGAAGGCAGGCAATATCTTGTGGAAGGGCTGGCCAATGATATTACCGATCGGGTAAGCGATACCAAAAAATTCAAGCTGTTGCTGGACAGCGCCCCGGATGCCACCATCATTGCCACACCGGAAGGTATTATTGGCATGGCCAACAGCAGGACGGAAGACCTGTTTGGCTTTCATCGGGAAGACCTGGTCAATATGCCCCTGAGCCTGCTGACGCCGCTGGAAAACCGCCTGGGGCACCCTCTGCTGGGCGATCTGGAAAAGGCCAGTTGGGAGCAGTTGTGCCTGGTGGGTTATGAATCCAGGGGTATCGATCGTAAAGGCCGGGTTTTTCCGGTAGAAATCACCAGTAACCCGTTGAAAACCGATGATGGACTGCTGATTTCCATGGTGGTTCGCGATATCACTGAGCGCAAACGCATTGAACATGAGTTGATGCGGGCCAAGGAGGAGGCAGAGCGGGCCAACCTGGCCAAAGGTCTGTTCCTCTCCAATATGAGTCACGAGTTGAGAACACCGTTGAATGGCGTGCTTGGCAATGCCCAGCTGCTGTTAAGAAACCTCTCGTTAACCTCTGCCCAGCGCAAAAGCCTGAATACCATTGAGGCCAGTGGACAGCATTTGCTGTCGCTGATTAACGATATTCTTGATTTAACCAAAATTGAGTCCAGCAAGATCGAGTTACACCCTTCTGCCGTCCGGTTGCTGGAGTTACTGCGAGGGGTGCGGAACATTCTGATGGAAAGAGCGGTCAGCAAGGGGCTGGAGTTACGTCTGCTGCCCATTGGCGCGTTACCGGAAATCGTGATGCTGGATGAAATCAAGGTTCGCCAGGTGCTGCTGAACCTGCTCAGCAATGGGGTTAAATACACGGTTAAGGGGTGGGTTGAATGCAGGGTGTCAGTAGCGGGCAACGATATTGTCTTTGAAGTCCGTGACACCGGTGTCGGTATTGCCCATGAAGATCTGGAGAAGGTCTTTGAACCTTTTCGACAGGTTCACCTGGGGTTGCAGATTGGTGGCACTGGTCTGGGGCTGGCGATCAGCCGGCGGCTGGTCTCCGCCATGGGTGGGGAGCTTGATGTCATCAGCGAGCCGGGCCGGGGGAGTCGTTTTATTTTTGTCCTGCCGCTGGTTATGGGCAGTTTTGAAGCGCTGAAAGAGCATCAGCGTCTTTTGCCGGGTTCCATTTATGTGCATCTGGATGAACGGTTCCAGGGGGTCCGGGTGCTGGTGGTGGATGATGTTGAAAGTAATCGGGATATGATGGCCGGATTGCTTGATTCAGCCGGCTTCCGGGTTGATACCGCTGGTAATGGCCTGCAGGCGGTTGAAGCGGTAAAGCAGGTGGACTTCGACTTGATTTTGATGGATATCTCCATGCCGGTAATGGATGGGGTGACAGCGATCCGGAAAATCCGTGAACTTCCCGGGAAGACAACCGTCAAGGCCGTGGCTGTGACCGCCAGTGTCAGTCATGAGGCCAGGGAGCGGTTGTTGATTCAGGGCTTTGATGAGTACATTGGCAAGCCGCTGGATGCCGGGCTGATGTTTGATAAAATCCGCTGTCTGCTGGGTGTGGACTATGTCACCGTGTCGCCAAAACCGGAATGGAATGAGGAGGCTTTGCTGCAAAGTCTCCGGGAAATGCGCATGGATACCTTTGTTCATGCCATTATTTCTGCTTTTGAGCAGGGCGATCTGGAGTCCCTGGAACAGGCGCTTCACTCATTTGAGAACGACCCGGCATTGACCGAAGTTATTGGCTTCCTGCTGATGCTGACGGCGGATATGGACATTGCCCGGCTGGAAAATTTTATAGGTCAGCTGGTAGAAAATTTTGACAGGGAAAGGTGAGGTATTATCTTTCGTTCCCACGGGATCGTGGGAACGAGATGCAGGTGTGTGTATATCAGGGCTTAGCTGCACTGGCCCAATCTGCGCCTTTGTCCAAGGAAAATGAACAGCAGCAGAATAAAGGCGGGTATCCATATCAGTTGTTTTGGCAGTCGATCTGCCGGAACTTCCAGACGATGAATCTGCCAGTCAAAATCAATACCGGCCTGCTGAGCCTCGCTGTTGAAGTCAACCATATCAATGACCAGGTCATCCCCATCAATCAGGACTTCAAGCCCCATGTGGCGGAATCGGTCATCAGCAGAGGCCCGGTCGCCAGCGGGAAGAATAACCAACCGGTTTACCTTCCAGTGTTTCTCCAGCGACCCACAGCCGCGCATCAGCCTGGTCAGGCAGTGCTTCAACCTGGGCAACAATGTTGCGGCCTTCATGGGTTTCATAGGGAGGGTAAACCTCATCCCACCAGAAATCTGGCCTGAACAGGGTAAAGGCAATCAGCAGCATAAGAATGATACTGTCGGCAGAAATCCATTCCACGAACTCGGTCATTACCAGGCCGACACCGGTCAGCGTAACCGCACCCACAACGATACCGGCGGTTGCGGTGGCAACACCAATACCGATCATATTCCGGGCCCCGGTGGTCATCCCGTCAATCAGATCCAGAAAGCCTTCTTGCAGATGCGTGGTTGTTTGTTCCTTGCGCAGTAGATCAATCAGGGTTTTATGGGTCAGCGTGATGAACACCATGACCAGGGTTGCCCAGAAGGCAGAGAGCCCAGGGGAGTAGCGCTCAACGGTCAGACACCACAGTAACACCACCAGGGGCAGCAAATAATAGAGACCCCGCTTGATGGTTGGTCAGGGCACCGGAGTACTGCGAATATCCTCTTCAATATTGTTGATGAGATCCGGTTGCCTGGCAGCCACTTTCAGAAGCACCAGATAACTGGCCAGCAATACCAGCGTGATGATCCAGAGGGCGTGCTCTCCCATATACTGTCTGGTCCAGCCAATACCGTAATAGATGCCAGCGCCCAGCAGGCAGAGTCCGGCAAAGGAGCCTGTGAATGACGTCAGTACCTGGGTCCTGGTGCGGGTAACACTTCTTGGCAGACCCTGCATGCCCGCTTTCACGGCTTCAAGGTGAACAATGTAAAACAGGGCGTGACGGATAACATCGATGTAAGAGATGCCGACATACTCCACCATCAGGAACGCAGCAGCGCCCATAATAGGCGGCGTCAGTTGTCCATTGGTAGAGGCGGCAACCTCAATGGCGCCTGCCTTGTGAGCAGGGAAGCCGACCCGTTTCATCAGGGGGATGGTGAAGGTTCCGGTGGTGACCACGTTGGCGATGGACGAGCCGGAAACCACACCACTGAGGCCGGATGACACCACAGCCGCCTTGGCCGGTCCACCTTTGAGGTGACCCAGCAGGGAGAACGCCACCTGAATGAAGTAATTGCCCGCACCGGCCTTTTCCAGCAGTGAACCAAACAACACAAACAGGAAAACAAAACTGGTGGAGACACCCAGGGCAACACCAAAAACGCCTTCAGTGGTAATCCAGAAATGTGACAGCGCCTTGTTGAGACTGGCACCTTTGTGGGCAATAACATCCGGCATGTAAGGGCCGACAAAGGCATAGGTGATAAATACCGCCGCCACCACCATCAGTGGCGGCCCCAGCGCCCGGCGGGTTGCTTCCAGCAGAAGCAGTATCCCTGCTCCGGCCGTGACCAGGTCCAGGGTAACGGGGGCTCCGGCACGGGTAGCCAGCTCCCGGTGGAAAATATAAAGATAGGCGGCGCAGAAGCTACCCGTCAGTGCAAATAGCCAGTCAGTAACGGGTATTTGATTGGCAAACGATTTTTTCCGGCCAGGGAAGGCAATAAATGCCAGGAATATGGCAAAGGCAAGATGGATTGCCCGGGCCTGCCCATCATTAAAAATACCGACATTGAAAATATACGGCAGAGGTGATGCATTCCACAGCTGAAACAGTGACCAGCTGAGGGCTGTGCCCAGTAATACCAGTCTGGATTTGCCAATGGGTTGGCGGCCACCCTGTTCGGACTGGTTAACCATTTGTTCAGCAGATTGTTCTGAAGAGCCTGCTGTCGGTGAATTGTTCAGCTTATCGCTGTTGACTGCTTCCATAATGCACCTGTTGTTATTGCAGGTCGGCTCCTGAGGGAGCCGACCTTCGCGCAGAGATCCTTTCAGAGGTTTTGCGACAACCGCTTAACCTTTGCCGTGAAAAATATTTTGCTTAACCATTTTTCATCCCTGAGGCTGGTGCAAAATATTTTCACGCGCCATGGGCATTTGTTTGGAAAAGACTGTAAATGTCATCACGCAGAGTTCAGGCAGCACCCGGGATGACATCAACATGCATTGGGGAAGGTGCTATTACACCTTCCCGTGCAGGAGCGTTCAGAGAAGTCCTGCTTCCTGATAGTAACGCCTGGCACCGTCATGAAGCGGGATGCTGAGGCCATCGGACACCATCTCTTCTTTTTTCAGGGTGCCAAAAGCCTGGTGCAGCTTTTTGAAGGTGGACAGATCTTCAAATACGGCCTTGGTAACCTGATAGATCGCTTCTTGGCTGGCATCAGTGGAGGATACAAAGGTTGCCGCAACACCAAAGGTCTGTACGTCCCGGTCGTTGCCCTTGTACATGCCGCCGGGGATGATAGCGGTGCGGTAGTAGGGGTTGTCGTTGATCAACTGGTTGACTTTATCACCGGCAACGGTGACCAGTACGGTATCACAGGAGGTGGTTGCTTCCTTGAAAGATCCGGACGGGTGGCCAACGGTGTAGACAAAGGCGTCAATCTTGTTATCACACAGTGCAGTGCCTTGGCATGCTCGGCTGCTTTCAACTCAGAAACCAGGGAGAAGCTGTCGTGTGTCCAGCCATACACTTTCATCAGCTGTTCCATGGTACCACGCTGACCGGAGCCCGGGTTGCCAATGTTGACGCGCTTCCCTTTCAGGTCTTCAAATTTGCTGATGCCGGCATCTGCCTTGGCCAGAATGGTAAAGGCTTCCGGGTGTACCGAGAAAATCGCCCGCAGGTCTTTGTTGGCACCTTGCTGTTTAAAGGCGCTGGTTCCCCGGTAGGCATGGAACTGCCAGTCCGACTGGACGATCCCCATATCGAGCTCACCGGCACGGATGGTGTTCAGGTTGTAAATAGAACCACCGGTACTTTCTACCGAGCAACGGATGCCATGCTCTTTGCGTCCCTTATTCACCAGGCGACAGATAGCACCGCCGGTTGGGTAGTAAACGCCGGTTACACCACCGGTACCGATGGTGACAAACTGCTGGCCGGATGCGCTTGCAGCAGCGGTGGAGGAGATGGCAGCAAAGCCTGCCCCCAGAATGGCAAGTCCCAGTTTCTTGAAAATGGTCATTGTCAGTCCTCTTGATTTGAGCTTTTTTTTACCATGGAAAAAGAGTCAGGCATTGAGCGTCAGTTCTGTTGGATCCCGGGTTATTAATCCGGACAGAGCTGATCACTGCTGAACCGTACTTCTCGTTCATGGCTGTTATATTCAGTCCGGGCCGCATATCCATGTTGCCCCCCTGACTGATTTGATGCACTTAAGTAGCTAACCATAAATGGCACGCGCAGTAATTTGCCTGTCAGGTTATCGCGTTTTTTTTAGTAATTGGCACAGTAACCTGATGAAGGTGAGTGACGCTACCATGTTCAAGTGGTGATTTCCTTGATCTTTATCTATTAATTCTCGGTAAATGCCTATCTTGTTCCGGGGTTTTCGGCCTCACTGCGAACAACACTTTTTAAACTTCCTGCCACTGCCACAGGGGCAGGGATCATTTCTGCCAACCGTTTCTGTTCTGATGACTGCCATTCCCGGATATACAAAGTACCAGTGATCTTCCTTTTTTATAAAAGAAGAACGTTCATGGTGAATTTTTTCCGGGCTTGATAGTGATTCTTTAAACCAGGCCCTGAACTCAACAATGCCTGTCTGGTCGGATGTTTTGCCAGCCTCGGTCTCAATAATCTCCAGTTTTTGCCAGAGCGTTCCGGCGGATTGCTGGTAGATGGCCTGCTGTTTGATGCTTTCCTGCTGTCCGGGGTGGGTTGTTGCCACCAGGTATTGAATGTCTGCCAGGGTATAGGCCGTATAACGGGAGCGCATTAATGCCTCTGCGGTTGGGGCAGGTTCTCCCGAAATAAAGGGGCCACAACAATCAGGAAACGTTTTATCTGAGCCACAGGGGCAATTTGAGGAGTGAGTGGACATTGGTTACTACTCGAAAACAGCATGCGCCGGGTGCGTGAACAAGATATTTAAATTGAAATATCAATACTAACCCAATGCTGCAAGGGCTGTAAAAATAAAGGCAATCAAGCAGTTAGCCCGATGTAACAGAACGAGTTCGCTTTTCTGTCAGTAGTTATGACCCTGCTGTTATGGGAACAGGGAATAAAACTTCTGTAAGATTAAATGCCATAAATGCCCTGAAATAAGGTCAGTAATTATTTCTGATAAAATCCATGGAGGAAGTGTTTATGCAAGCTTTGGACAATACCAATACCAATACCAATACCCTGCCGTTTGGATCAATGATCCCAGAACCCGCCGCTCACCAGCAGGGCAGCCAATTTTCGGGCAGGGCGACCACCACATCCCATGCCACAAGACAGGTTGAAAGTAACCGGTCATTCGATGAAACGCCCTCACTGGCAGATCGCTTAATCTATCCATTTTATGCCGCCAAAAATCGGCTCCTGAAAATGGCTGGTATAGGTGCACATGCCGGATATTTTTCGCCAATACTCAGTGCAGGCGTTGTTTGTGGCACAGTCGGTGGCGTTATTGGCAGTACCGTTGGTAATTTAATTAAATGTCTGTTTTTTCCAAACTCTGACGAATCTGCGGGCTCAGCGGGTTTTTATGTCGGATTTTATGCGGGTTCTTTGCTGGCCGTTCCTGCCGGCGTCGCCCTTGGTGTGGT
>NZ_JAHHPP010000094.1 GCF_024606265.1 Endozoicomonas sp. SESOKO1 | reverse complement strand
CTGCCTCTGCAAGCATTGCCAACAGCCCGATACTACTACCGACCAGTACTCCCTCGCTGGTCAACACCCTGCCACCCTGGACTGACAGTATTATCCCGGCACACTCATTGGGCGGCATCACCCACATCGTGCCCGCCAGGACCACCCTGGCCCTGTCCAGTTCGCTGGCCGCTACCAATTTAACACTGGATCAGCAACTGACCGCCATAGTGGACGACCTGGGCAAATCAACCAATCTTGGCATGTACGAAAATGACCTGATTTATTTTCAACAACTGTTTCCGGCCCTTAACCTCACGGAATTAGTCACCTTTGTTAAGGACAGTGCCAGGGATTTTGCCGGATATATGCTGCTTGAGGGCATTGAAGCCTTCGCCCAAACGATCAATGGCACGTTCACTAATGGCACTTTCCCTAATGCCACTTTTCCTAATGTCGCTCGTCACTATTTCGATATCGTAGCAGCCGGGGTGGATGACATTATTCATGAGTTTAACACCACAATCGCGCCTGCCCGGAATACCAGCTCAACGACAGTAGACCATCACCATCGTTCAAAAAGAATGATCCTTTCGGGGCAGGATTTCTTAAGCAGAATCAGGGGGCTGATAGGGACTGAACGTGTCATTGCCGAAGACAACATGGTCCCGCAACTGTTGGAGTTTTTACGGGGTTTTTCTGCAATGCGCAATGAATTTACCCTTATGATGCAGCGTAATTTTGCGACAGGCCAGGATGCAATAGCTCTTGCCAATCAACTTAGTCAGCCGCTGGGGATGGCCCATTATTTGGATCAATATGAGAACGAGGTCTTTGATTTAGTAAGGAATCAAGACTATCAGGCACTTGGCAGATTAGCATTTAAAGTTAACGTCCTCTCATTTGTTAACGATGTTGCTCCGCCACAATCTGCAGACCTTATGCAAGGGCTCATGATAATGATTCGTAGCCTGATTCAGCGTCTCGAACAGATATCTCCGGGAACCGCCAATACGGCATCTCTGACGCAAATGACTGATGTCACAAGCTTCTCTTTTGTATGGAACCCTTTGAAATTATTGATACGTGCTGATCAATTAGAAGTAGGCATATGTCTGTCGGATGTAATTTCAATGACCGTTGCCAGCCACTTGGGGATGTCTGTTAGCAGCTCTTTAAATGCTCTGGTCAATGCTGTTTTTCTGGGTGCCGGATATGCTCGATTACCCGCTCTTGTCAGGAC
>NZ_JAHHPP010000093.1 GCF_024606265.1 Endozoicomonas sp. SESOKO1 | reverse complement strand
TAATTACCCTGACGATCGAAGGCGATGACGAAGTTGAGGCAATGGAAAAACTGAAAGTCGTTATCGAAACCCTGGAAGGTTAATTTTCAGGGCTTTTGGGTTCCCCCTCCCCTTTAGAAAACAGTTATTTCAGCAGGTTCAAGAGTGACTCCCATGATCAAGGGCATCATTGCATCCGAAGGTATCGCCATCGGTAAAGCGGTTATTCACTGTGAGCAGGAACTGATCCTGCCAAACTACCAGGTAACCGAAGAACAGGTTAACAATGAGATCGAGCGCTTTAAAGTGGCCCGTGAACAGACCACAGCCCAGCTGGATCGTCTGTACCGGGATATGCTCGGCAAGTTTGGTGAAGAAGAAGCCGCCGTCTTTGAAGGCCACATGATGGTGGCTGAAGACGAGGAACTGGAAGAAGAGATCTTCACCCTGATTGGTGAAGGAAAACCAGCCGCCGTTGCCACCCATGAAGCCATCCAGGCCAACATTCAGTTGCTGGAGACGCTGGAAGATGCCTACCTGAGAGAACGGGTAGCGGATTTCCGTGATGTCGGCCAGAGAATGATCAAAAACATTCTGGGTATTCGCATCTCCGGACTGGAAAATCTGGCAGAAAACTCAATCGTTATCGCCAACGATCTGACCCCTTCGGACACGGCCCAGCTGGACTTGGACAAAGTCATTGGCTTTATCACTGAAATCGGTGGTCGCACATCTCACTCAGCCATCATGGCACGCTCTCTGGAGATTCCGGCCATGGTTGGTTGTCATCAGGCAACCACTGAAATTCTGCATGGCGACCTGTTGATTCTGGATGCCATCAATAACCGGATCATCGTGAATCCTTCTGAAGAGCAACTGGCTACCGCCCGTGCTCAGCAGGAAACACTGGCCGCCGCCCGAAATGAACTGGCAAAACTGAAAGACCTGCCGGCAGCCACGGTCGACGGCAGACATTTCGAACTTTGCGCCAATATCGGTACACCGAAGGATGTCGATGGTGCACTGCGCAATGGCGCTGAGGGTGTTGGCCTTTATCGTACCGAATTCCTGTTTATGGATCGGAACTCCCTGCCTTCTGAAGAAGTTCAGTTCCAGGCTTATAAGCAGGTAGCGGAAGCGATGGGTGAAAGACCCGTCATTATTCGTACCCTGGATATCGGTGGTGACAAGGAACTTCCTTACCTGGATCTGCCAAAAGAGCTGAACCCATTCCTGGGCTGGCGTGCAGTGCGTATGTGCCTGGACCGTCCGGAAATCCTGCAGACTCAGCTTCGAGCCATTCTCAGAGCCAGCGCTTTTGGCAAGCTGCGCATCATGTTCCCCATGGTCATCTCTGTTAATGAAGTGATGCAGCTGAAAGCCCATGTTGAGACAGCCAAACAGAGTCTGAGAGATCAGGGTATGGCGTTTGATGAGCAGTGTGAACTGGGCATCATGATCGAGACGCCTGCAGCGGTTATGATTGCAGATCAGCTGATTGAAGAACTCGACTTCTTCAGTATCGGCACCAATGACCTGACTCAATATATTCTGGCGGTAGACCGTGGCAATGAAAACATTGCGCATCTGTATGACAGTTTCTCTCCATCCGTACTGAGAGCGGTTAAGCAGGTTATTGATGCCTCCCATGCTGCGGGTAAATGGACCGGTATGTGTGGTGAGTTTGCCGGCGATGAACGTGCCGCATTGATCCTGGCCGGACTTGGTCTGGATGAGTTCAGTATGTCTGCACCGTCTGTTCCCATGATTAAGAAGATCCTGCGCGAACAAAACAGTGAAAAGCTTCAGGCGCTGGCCGAGCAGTGCTTAAAAGCGAAAGATGCTGATGAAGTCAGAAGCCTGGTTGATGCTATGCGCTGAAAGCACTGTTCGCTAATGTGGATACATTTGATGAATACTGACTTTTAGATTCAGGACATATGGTAGAGTCATAAGCTATCTGATCTCTACCATATGCCAGAAGAAGTGCAGGATTCCGAGGTTATGGCGAAACCTGTAAAAGAGTCTCTCCGGTTATCTCTTTGCTCCATCGACGGTCCGGATATAATTAGCCCGCTCAAATACTTCCGGATTGGCCACAGAACGCTGGCTCATCAACCCGCGCATTTCATTCAGGTCGTTAAAGTCCCGCTGTTTCAACCATACTTCCAGGCCTTTTAACAGGACGGACACATAGTCCGCACCATTGCGGATCAGTGCCGATGCCAGCATGACCGTATCCGCACCACCGAGCAGATATTTGATAATGTCCTCATGATCATAAGCACCGGATGAAGCCGCCAGAGAGGCATTGATGTTGCCGTGCAGCACACTGATCCAGCGCAGTGGAATACCGATCTCACCGGCTTTGCTGATTGGCCAGCGGGTTTCCACCAGCATATTGTTGAGATTAAAGTCAGGCTGCAGCATCCGGTTAAACATCACCAGTGCATCCACACCGATCTCATCAAACTGTCTGGCCATGTTGCCAAAGGCGCTGAAGAAGGGGTCAATCTTCAGGGCAACCGGGATGGTGACGCTGCTTTTCACCCGCCTTGCGATGTCCAGATAGACGTCCTCAACCTGACGCCCGGTAATATCCAGTGAGGGTGGGTTGTAATAAATGTGCAGCTCTATGCCATCCGCACCCGCCTGCTCAATCTGTCGGGCATAATCGATCCACCCACCTCCTGAGCACCCGTTCAGGCTGGCTATCACCGGGATATCCACCGCAGCCCTGGCTTTATGAATGGTATCCAGGTATGCCTCGGATCCACGCTCCAGGGTCAGGCCTGCGGGCAGAAAAGAGGTCGCCTCGGGAGACAGGTTATTTCTGGACAGGGCCATTCGCTCGGCCTCTTCCTGTTCCCGGCGAATCTGTTCTTCAAACAGTGAAGGCAAAACCACCGCCGCAATACCCGCCTTTTCCAGACGCTGGATGCTTTTTATGGTAGACGTCAATGGACTGGCTGCTGCCATTAACGGATTTTTCAGGCTTAACCCCATATAGCTGGTGGTCAAATCCATCATCGTTACTCCTCAATAACCACAGAAACATTGCCATAGGCAATGGCCTGCAGCGCGACATTCTTTTTTGGCAGACCGTTTACCCGCCACCGCGAATTTTGCCACTGGACAGACGGAAGCTAAAGTCAAATCCGGCATTATCAGATTTTTAGCGGAAGACCCCCTGCGAGCTAGCTGCGGGATGGATAGCGACCAGCCTGATAAGGCGGGGGGTGGTGACTGATTCCGAAACAGCGGAAAACTCGTATTGCCACTTACCAAAAACAAGGTATTTTGGTAAGCATGAAAACGAAACAAGCCTATAAGTACAGATTCTACCCAACGCCAGAACAGGAAATACTGCTTGCTCAGACGTTTG
>NZ_JAHHPP010000092.1 GCF_024606265.1 Endozoicomonas sp. SESOKO1 | reverse complement strand
ATACCTTGGCTGAAAGTATTTCTTATTCGCCGGATTAGCAAAAAATAGTTATTACCAATAGTCCAACATTCAAAAAAATTATGAAATCAATCAACGATCTATTTTTATGAATGCTATCCTTTGTTTCTGATAATTCTATTTCAATTTCGTTTTTTTCAAAATAATTGACGACACCAACATTATATTATTAACGTTTGTCGTCGTTTCTTCAAAGAGTTTTAAGTAGTGTTACCTATTCATACTGAAAATGGGTTTGTCTAACATCGTCAACCAAATAAAGAAATTTTATCCGTTTCTGGGAGAGGATGAACAGGAGGTAGTTATGAGCAAATATATTTACACAACCATTTACGAGCAATTTACAGGCTTGAAGCCACCCGAACCAAAAGACCACAAACCACGTCGCCGCAGAGGTTACGGCCATCCCTACCGTATGCGCCTGAATATGCAGGAAGGTCCGGTTCAGAACAGCGAGCTGCTATCTGACCGGGACTCGGAAAGAGACCTGTATGAACAGGCTCCTGTCTCCGTTTTTCAGCCAACTGTGACAAAACAGCCTGTACGCAGGTTTTCATCCAGCGGCCAGGGCTACCGCAGTGGCAATAATAACACTATGAATAGCTCCATGAGTGGCACCATGAGCTGCAGGCCCGCTGCGCCCGAAGACCGTCACAGCAGCACTGAGCCCAAGGTTACCTACAAGAAGCGCCGCCAGTACGGGCCTTCAAGTTTCGGTATTGGCTCAATGAGCATCGACAACAATGACAATTCAGATTATTGAATTCCCGTCCTTTATTGATTGTTTTGAATACGGACACTACCGGCCAACCCTGTCCAGCAGGGCTTACTCATTGTTTTCCCAGATTTTCTTTGCCAAAGGCCCGTATCTCAGGGCCTCTGTGCTTTTTTTGAAAGCATGAAAATCAAAGCGTTCTTTGCTGCAAATAGCTGTCATAATCCGGAACCTGCCGGTTATGAGACAGTCCAAGCAAGTCTGATGAGAAGATGTAATCCGCAGAACTCTGGTTACAGGCAACCGGAATATTCCATACCGCAGCGATCCGCAGCAACGCCTTAACGTCCGGGTCATGGGGCATAGGCTCAAACGGGTCCCAGAAAAATACCAGCAGGTCCAGTTTGCATTCAGAAATCAATGCACCAATCTGCTGGTCTCCACCCAATGGACCACTGATAAACTTTGTAACCGGCATGGACAGCTCTTTTTCAAGAATACGTCCTGTGGTGCCGGTGGCATAAAGTTCGTGTCCCTGCAGCTTTTCTTGATGACGCAGACTCCACTTCACCAACTCCCCTTTCTTATTATCATGAGCTACCAGGGCAATACTTTTTCTGGATGAAACATTGTGTTCTTTATAAATCATGAAGTACTTCTACTCTTTTTTCAGCAATAAATAATATAAAAACCGGTTCAAATGGATAAAAAACCCGTACTGCTTCACAAACGTTAAAACAGCTGATCTTTGAATAATTTTATTCTCGCTGAAAAACAAGCCTGACCACAACAAAAAAAGATGCTGCCGCCTTTGAAAAAGCAACAGCATTGGTCATGATCAATTAATAGTTCAATAGCAACGGGTAATTCACGACAGATACTTAATCATCACCCCCGCTGCAACCGCTGAACCAATAACACCTGCCACATTGGGGCCCATGGCATGCATCAGCAGGAAGTTCTGTGGGTTTGCCTCAAGCCCCATTTTGTTGGAAACCCTGGCAGCCATGGGTACCGCCGACACCCCGGCTGAGCCAATCAATGGGTTAACCTTGGTAGACGACATCTGATTCATCAGTTTTGCCATCAGGACACCACTGGCGGTACCGATACAGAATGCCACAATCCCCAGCACCAGAATCCCCAGGGTTTCCATCTGCAGAAACTTGTCAGCACTCAGCTTTGCACCCACAGACAGCCCAAGGAAAATGGTGGTGATGTTAATCAGCGCATTTTGAGCCGTATCCGAAAGGCGCTCAACCACACCACACTCTTTCATCAGGTTACCAAAACAGAACATCCCCAGCAGTGGAGCCGCATCGGGTAACAACAGAGCCACCAGCACCAGCAATAAAATCGGGAAAACGATTTTTTCCGTCTTGCTCACTGGCCGGAGCTGCGTCATCACAATCCTGCGTTCCTCTGCCGTGGTCAGCGCTTTCATGATCGGCGGCTGAATCAGGGGAACCAGTGCCATATAAGAGTAGGCTGCAACCGCAATGGCACCCAGCAGGTGGGGAGCAAGCACGCTGGAAACATAGATGGCCGTTGGACCGTCGGCACCACCAATAATACCAATAGCAGCGGCATCCGCCAGGGTGAAATTCATCAGCCCCATTGAGCTCAACACGATGGCACCAAACACCGTGACAAAAATACCAAACTGAGCGGCAGCGCCAAGGAACAGGGTTTTGGGATTTGCCAGCAACGGACCAAAATCCGTCATGGCGCCCACCCCCATGAAAATCACCAGTGGAGCAACACCACTGCCAATAGCCACACTGTAAAACTGATAAAGGACACCGTTCGAGTACCCGGCATCGGCAATAATATTACCGACTAAGGTTCTGGTTGCCGCATTCGCCTCATTGTATAAAGCATAAAGCTCATCCGGAGCAGTTGAAGCACTACCAAGCGCCTCGGCCATAGCCTCCATTACCACAGGGTTGGCCATATGAAGTGCCTGTTCAATGGCGGAAAACGCCAGACCGGCCTGGGGAATATTGGCAAGGATTCCACCAAAACCGATAGGCAACAACAGTAAAGGCTCCAACTGCTTGCGGATGGCCAGATACAGCAAGCCAAAGCCCACCAGAATCATGACGAACTCTCCGGCGGTGAGGTTATATAAACCGGAACCCTCCCAGAGCGTTAATAGCTTTTCCATGGCATTCTTTCTCTACAAGACGTTTCTCAGCACAAGCGCTCTTGACAGGGAGCCTCCTGCGGAGGCTTCCCTGAAGTTTTGTTATTAAGCCAGGGCAAGCAGGGTATCACCCACCGCTACACTGTCACCTTCACGTACAGCAACCGACGTCACCTGTCCGGAACGGGGGGCTCGAATTTCTGTTTCCATTTTCATGGCTTCGAGGACAAGCAGAACATCATCTTCCTGAATATGCTGACCCGGTGTCACATTCACCTTCCAGATAGTACCGGCCAGTGGCGCAGGCATCGGCTCACCAGCAGATACAGGTACGCTGGCCGCTTCGGGTTGGGCAGCAGATGCTGAAACAGGAGCCAGCTGAGAAACATCACCACCGTCTGATACCTCAACGGTATAGGCATTGCCATTAACGCGAACGGTATAAACAGAACTATCCATTGATGGAGCCATTGGCAGAGCCACTGACGTTGCCTGAGCTGCAGGCTTCACGTCCGGTTCGGTCCCGGAAGCTGGTTCGAAAACATCAGGGTTACCGCGATTCTGCAGAAACTTCAGGCCAACCTGCGGGAACAGCGCATAGGTCAGAACATCATCCACCGGCTGCTCAGCCAGCTTGATGTCTTTTTCTCTGGCAAGGCCATGGAGTTCGGCAGTCAACTTATCAAATTCAGACTCAAGCAGATCAGCTGGACGACAGGTGATTGCTTCCTTACCCTCCAGCACTCTGTCCTGAAGGCTTTTATTGAAAGGTGCAGGTGCAGCACCGTACTCACCTTTCAAAATCCCCCGGGTCTCCTTGGAGATGGTTTTATAACGCTCCCCGGTCAGTACATTGAGGACCGCCTGGGTGCCAACAATCTGGGAAGTGGGGGTTACCAGTGGAATCATCCCCAGATCTTCACGAACTCTTGGAATTTCCTGCAATACTTCATCGAACTTATCACTGGCGCCCTGCTCTTTCAGCTGACTTTCCATATTGGTCAGCATGCCACCGGGCACCTGGGCAATAAGGATTCTTGAGTCAACGCCACGCAGCTGACCTTCAAATTTCGCGTATTTTTTCCGTACCATCCGGAAGTAAGCCGCCACTTCTTCCAGCTTATGCAGATCAAGCCCCGTATCACGCCCGGTACCCTGCAGTGCAGCAACAATTGCCTCAGTTGGCGAATGTCCATAGGTCATCGACATGGACGAGATGGCTGTATCGACCCGGTCAACACCGGCTTCAACCGCCTTGAGCAGTGACATGGAAGAAAGGCCGGAGGTTGCATGGCAATGCAGCTGAATTTCCAGGTCCGTCTCTTTCTTGAGCCTGGAAACCAGCTCATAAACGTCAGTGGGCGTAATAATGCCGGACATGTCCTTGATGCACAGGGAGTCAGCCCCCAGGTCTTCGATCTTCCTGGCCAGAGAAATCCAGCTATCCATCGTGTGAACAGGGCTGGTTGTATACGAGAGGGTGCCCTGAGCGTGGGCGCCCTGCTTCTTCACCGCTTTCATTGCCTGCATCAGGTTGCGGGGGTCGTTCATGGCATCAAATACCCGGAACACATCCATACCATTGGCAACGGCACGCTCAACAAATTTGTCGACGACATCGTCAGCATAGTGACGGTATCCCAGCAGATTCTGTCCCCTTAACAGCATCTGCTGAGGCGTCCTCGGCATGGCCTTTTTCAGCTCACGCAGCCGCTCCCATGGGTCTTCACCCAGAAAGCGGATACAGGCATCAAAGGTAGCTCCCCCCCAGGTTTCGAGAGACCAGTAACCGACCTGATCCAGCTGTTCGGCAATCGGCAACATATCGTCGATACGAAGGCGAGTGGCAAATAGTGACTGATGGGCATCCCTCAACACCACATCGGTGATACCCAGCGGCTTTTTATCAGCTAATGGCTTTTTAACGTCAGACATAACCCTTCTTTATCCCCCGGTTATTGGCGTTTATCTGCTTGAGCTTTTTTTGTTCGGTGCATCGCAATGGCTGCACTGATAGCAGCAATCAGTTCACCCTGATCATTGGACGAAGCTGTCTGGCTATCAACTGGAATACGATTGGATACACCCGATGGTGCCGGTTCCCGGAAATAGCGATCGATAATTTTTGACATCAGGCTGGTTGCCAGCACCAAAAGCGTCAGAAACAGGAAAACAAAGCCCATTCCAAACAGCATCAGGCTGGAACCCTCTGAAATTAGATCCGATGGATTCATCAAGTGAGTCCCTTGTTTTTTCAGGTTTGAAGGTCCGGACAATCCCCTCTGGGAGCCTGTCCGAGAAAAGACTGCCCTACCGAAACCATTCTTGATTATTATTTCCATGAACAGACTCATGGCGCTTTTCCAAGCTCCCGGAAGCCCAGGACCACCTTCGACAGCATTGTGCATAGAAGAAAGGTTGCCCCAGTCCGGAAAAAAATGCACCGACGCAAATCAATGAAAGTCGGCCAATCGGAAAGATTGGTCGGAAAATGCTATGCCGCTTTTGCCAGGTCAGAACCGAGGATTGCCACAATGGCATCCGCCTCACGGAGGGAACGGATTCGCTCAAATAGATTCTGAGCTTCCGGATACGCTTTACGCAGATAATTGAGCCACTGTTTCAGACGGGAAGGATGGTATTGCCATTTGCCATTTTTACGATCCCTGTCACTTAATTGCAAAATAAGCTGCAACACGGAATACCAACTCATCGGGCTGACCGATTCCCGAATCATGGTGGTGATATTCGGCGTTACCAAAGAGGGCCGACCGACCATCAGGTCAGAGCAGCCTGAAACGTCCATGCAGCGCCTGGCCTCTTGATGATTCCAGATCTCGCCATTGGCTATCACCGGAATCCCCAGGTTTTCACGAATTTTGCCAATGTATTCCCAGTGAGCCGGAGGCCGATAGCCTTCCGACTTAGTCCGGGCGTGCACCGCCAGTTCCGTGGCACCGGCCTGTTCAACAGCCCGGGCATTTTCCAGAAACAACGACTTGTCTTCATAGCCCAGGCGAATTTTAGCCGTCACCGGCAGCTCTGCAGGAACGGCATCCCGAACCGCTTTCACAATGCTGAACAGCTGGTCCGGCTCACGCAGCAAAATGGCCCCGCCCCTGTTTTTATTGACCGTTTTTGATGGACAGCCGAAGTTAATGTCCACTCCCGGCGAGCCAAGCTTCACTGCACGCTGGGCATTGCGTGCCATATATTCCGGGTTACTGCCCAGCAACTGCAGACGAACAGGTGTACCATTCGATGTTTTTGCCCCCTGCAACAGCTCTGGACAGGTGCGATAAAAGACCCGGTTAGGCAGCAGCGTATCGGTTACCCGGACAAACTCGGTAACACAGAGATCGAAGGTATTGATGCCGGTGAGCAGATCCCGCATATCGTGATCCATAACGCCTTCCATCGGCGCCAGTATCAGCCGCATGGTATGCCTCTTGAGTGAAAAAAGCACTGATCATACCGTCAGCACGCCTGATTGTGCAATTTGCTACTTTGCCGTAACTCATAACGCTTTACCCGATAGCTGACACTTACTATGCTTGCAGCTTTTTCGCCCGATAATGAATTCTGAAACAGAAAGCCGTGTCCAACCACCAATCCACTCCCTCAGACAAGTTCCAGACCAGCACCGCTATTATCCAGTGGGAGAATGGCCTGCCAATCTCTATCCGGTTTAATGACGTCTACTTTTCCCGGGCCTCCGGCATTGCCGAAACCCGGCATGTTTTCCTGGAACATAATCATCTCCCCAAACGGTTTCGTGAACTTGCCCCCGGATCAACGTTCACCATTGGCGAAACCGGTTTTGGCACTGGCCTGAACTTTCTCTGTGCCTGGCAGCTGTTTCTGGAACATGCTCCTGATAACAGTTCTCTGTTGTTTATCAGTACGGAGAAGTATCCACTCCGGCAGGATGATCTGCGAAAAGCACTTTGTGCATTTGAGGAGCTGACACCGCTGGCCAACAGACTGATCAGCGCCTATCAACTGAGTGGAAATCGTATCGACCTGCAATTTTCTGACAGCGCTTCAGGCAGACACATCAGGCTTCGCATATTGATTGGTGATGTGCTCGATACATTGCCGCATATCAGTGAGAAGATTGATGCCTGGTTTCTTGACGGCTTTGCCCCGGCGAAAAACCCCGATATGTGGCAACCAGGGCTGTTCCAGACGCTTAAAGCCAAAAGCCATGATGGATCAACCTATGCCACGTTCACTGCTGCGAGGCTGGTTCGGGATGGGCTGACAGAGGCCGGCTTCTCAGTGAGCAAACAACCGGGATTTGGCCGCAAACGGGATATGATTGCCGGTCACCTTATCACCGCCTCCGGTTTACCTGCCAGCAAACCCTGGTTTGCGCCCGCTGATCACAGAAACCCCGCAAAAGAAGCCATCGTCGTCGGTGGTGGCCTGGCGGGCTGCAGCACGGCCAGGGCGCTGGCTCGTCGGGGATGGCAAGTCACCATCCTGGAGCGACACCAGGCTCTGGCCAGTGAAGCCTCCGGTAATCCACAGGGTGTTCTCTATGCCAAACTCTCTGCTGACAATACTCCACTCAGTCAGTTTATCCTGAAGGGTTATCAATTTACTCTGGATACGCTGAAAGCACTGGCGGTTGAAGAGTGGCAGCAGTGCGGTGTCATTCAGTTAGCCATTGACGCCAAAACGGATCAACGATACCAGGCCCTGGATAACCAGCACCCGGACTCAGTCCTGCAGTACCTCACGGAGGAGCCGCTCACCAATAGAGCCGGGTTGAGAATCAACCATCCGGGTCTCTATTTTCCACAGGCAGGCTGGGTGCATCCACCAGCACTCTGTCGTGCTTTGTCCGATCATCCAAACATCCGGGTGATTACCAACACGGCAGTAAATGGGATTGAGAAATGTGAGCAAGACTGGTTGATTAAAACCGGCAACGACGAGTTCCGCAGCAAGACTGTAATCATTGCCCAGGGAACGGCCAGTCATCAGTTTTCACAGCTGGACTACCTGCCTCTTAAAGCCATCCGTGGCCAGATTACCCAGGCGAAGGCAACCAGTGAAAGTCAGAAGCTGGTCTCCTGCGTCTGCGGAGAAGGCTATATAGCACCTGCTGTCGATGGCTATCACACCCTGGGCGCAACGTTCAGTTTTAAAGACAAAGGTACAGAAGTTCGAGAAGCTGACCACCTGGAAAACCTGGCCATGCAGGCCAGGTATTTCCCTGCCATGTACCAGGCACTCGGTGGAACTGATACGCAAGTGACCGGTGGCCGCACAGGGTTTCGCTGCACAACACCGGATTATCTGCCCGTAGTCGGTCCCATCGTTGACTTTAAGCGCTTTGTTGAGGTTTATGCACCGCTCAGAAAAAACAGCAAGCTGACTATTGACGCCGGCCCTGAGCACCTGGACGGGCTGTATGTGACCGCCGGACATGGCTCCAGAGGGATGATCTCCTGCCCTGTTGCCGGTGAGATTTTAGCCACCATAATCACCGGTGAAGCGGATAACACCCACGATCTCTCGATGTCGGCAAAACTGCTGGAAGCCATTCATCCTTCCCGCTTTCTGGTCAGAGACCTGATCCGCAATAAAATATAGACGGGGTCGCCCAGACGGGGTCGCCCAGACGGGGTCGCCCAGACGGGGTCGCCTAGACGGGCGCTCTTCACGGACAGCCAGTCTAAGTAATGGCCACAAAAAAACAGGTATCAATACTCAAGGCGGAATCAGTAGCCGCTGTCTATCTTATCTGACGTGGATCAGGTAACACGCTGTTACCTGCTCATGAAGCTCCTGTTTCAATCCATTCAGCAAACTGCGTCCGGGCAGCCTGATTCTACTCTGGGTTGCCCGTTTTTTTGTCCGGGAAACCAGCCCATCAACGACGGCTAGGAGCCTGTCCGAGAATAGCGCCCGTCTAGGCGACCCCGTAGCGAGGATGGCAGAAAATTGAGGATAAAAATTTCGTTTTGTGAGGTGAA
>NZ_JAHHPP010000091.1 GCF_024606265.1 Endozoicomonas sp. SESOKO1 | reverse complement strand
GGTACAAGGGAAAACGCCTGTTGCTCAGGGCGGCTGAGTTGAGGAGAGACCTGGCATGAACAGCATTCCCTCCAGTGCCGCAGTTGCCGTACCCGCCGAGTCCCCAATCTGCCCGATCTGCCATGATGACCTCTACCCATCTGAACGTACGAAATTTGCGGGCAGGCACGTCGCTATTGCCAGGCCCTGCAGGCATAAGTTCCACTATAAGTGCCTTGTCCGCTGGACAAAAAACGATCTGAAGTGCCCCTACGGGCGGAGAGTCATTAAAGATATAGTGGTGAAAAACATGCCCCTGCCCCGGGGCTGGCGGCGTCAGATGGTCAACGCGGCAAAGGAGGGTGATATCCAGATCATCCGCGCCCTGCTGCAACGGGGGGCGATCGTGGATGCGGGCCGGACTGCAGGAAAAACCCCCCTGGCCTGGGCCTCTATCAATAAGCACCTCGATGTTGCCCTGCTGCTGGCCAGAAGGGGAGGATCTGACCCGATCGGTCTGAACAACCTGGGGGCGATCTTCGATCACGGTGACGGGGGCATCCCGGTAAATCTGCGCAAAGCAAAGTACTGGTACCTGAAGGCGGCTGAGCTGGGGTATGTTACAGCCATGCGGAACCTGGGCCACCTGTATCAGCATGGTGGCAAGGGCTTTGGGATAGATCTGCGCAAAGCGGAGCGATGGTACCTTAAGGCAGCTGAGCTGGGGGATGCTTCCGCCATGTGCGGCCTGGGCATCATGTATGAAGACGGTGGTGAGGGCTTTCCAGCAGATCTGCACAAAGCCGAAAGCTGGTACCTGAAGGCGGCTGAACTGGGGGATACCTGCGCCATGAATAACCTGGGCCACCTGTATGGTCAAGGTGGCAAGGACTTTACGGTAGATCTGCGCAAAGAGGAGCGATGGTACCTGGAGGCGGCTGGGCTGGGGGATGCCGCCGCCATGGGCAACCTGGGCCTGCTGTATCTGGATGGTGGCGAGGGCTTACCGGCAGATCCGGATCAGGGGAAGTTCCTGTTGTTCAAAGCGGCTGGGCTGGGGGATGCAGCAGCCATGTTCAACCTGGGTTGCCTGTATTTCGAAGGTAACAAGGCCTTTCCGGAAGATCTGCACCAGTCGAAATACTGGTGGCTCAAGGCGATTGAGCTGGAATATGCTCCAGCCATGCTCCACCTGGGCCACCTGTATTTGCATGGTGGCGAGAGCTTTCCGGCAGATCTGCACCAGGCGAAAATCTGGCTGCTCAAGGCGGTCGAGCTGGGGGAAGATTCAGCCAGTATAGCTTCAGCCATGTACCACCTGGGCTACCTTTATCACTATGCTGGCGAGGGCTTTGGTGTAGATCTGCATGAAGCAGAGCGATGGTACCTGAAGGCGGCTGAGCTGGGGAATGATTCAGCCATGAACAACCTGGGTTGCCTTTATCTGTATGGCGACGAGGGCTTTCCGATAGATCTTCCCCAGGCGAAGCCCTGGTTGCTCAAGGCTGCTGAACTGGGTAATGCTTCAGCCATGAACGAACTGGGCACCCTGTATGAACTTGGTGGCGAGGACTTTGAGGCAGATCTGCGTGAAGCGGAGCGCTGGTACCGTAAGGCGGCCAGGCTGGGGAATGCCAGGGCTATGAAAAATCTGGAGAACCTCAGTAAACGTTTAGTAGAGAAGGCTTCCCGTGTGACGGAGGAAGCTTACCGATAGATCCGCTAAAAGCTTTTATCGCAAAGGTTCAGAGTACATTCAGGCCGAGAATGAACCAGGAGGATGATTTCAGTCAGGTTATTTTTTCGGCTTATTCGAGAACAGCCTGTCCAGGGTCATTTCAGGATCATCAAAGGAGCCATGAATCCGGTAACGAATGCTGGCCAGCTGATCCACCTGTTTGCCCACCAGCTTATCCGCAATATAAATGATACCTGCCACCTGGGGAGCCGTTCCCAGCAGCACGCTGAGAATCGGCAGATTGGATGACACTGGCAGGGTAACCACCAGACTCAGGTCCAGCTGTTCGGTGTTGGTATCGATAGAGCCATCCAGTTTAAAGTCAGAAGACGGCCCTTCGATCTCCATGGGTGAATTGAACGTAATCAGTCCACTGTTAAAATTCAGGCTGCCCTTGATTTGATCGAAGCTGATACCGGATGAGTACAGATCTGAAAAGTCCAGTTTCATCCTTCTCGCCAGCGCCTCAGTATTAAAAACACCAAATAACCTGAGCGCTTCCGACGAACCATTATCGACTTTATGCAACCGCCCATTTTTCAACAGCAAATCAACCCGGCCTTTCATGATTGCCATCGAGCCTGCGACAGGGGATCCATCCCAGTTGAGGCTGGCATTGATATGGCTTTCCTCGGCGCCAAGAAAACCGGAAAAACCCAGGGCTTTCTGCAACTCCCGGATACCGGTCCCCTTAAGTCCTCCCTGAACCCAGCTACGCTGTTCTCCTTCCATCTGCACCCAGTCTGCCAGGCCATTCAACGACATACCCGACAGTTCACCGGTAATATTATCGATTTTGACGCCGTTGGGCGCATGACGAAGTGTAAAGCCTATACTCGCTGGTGTTCGGTTGCCAAGCTGAATATGGTTGATGTTCACATCGAGATTGGGCAACGTTGCTGGATTAATGTTTGCCAGGCTGTCTTCAGCTGCCAAGGGACTTTTTCCGGCAGACGCTTCAGAAAAAGCTTCATAAACAGGCTCTGGCAGATATACCCGGTCAATATTCAGTTTCCATGGTGTTGTTCGTTGTTCAGGAACCCACAAATTACCTTTCAGTGTCGAGCCATCAACGGCCAGCTTCATTCCTGTCCTGTCAGACTGAGCACCCTGCTTTTGAACAGCCTGCTGAAGAGAAACAGCGATATCCGGCCAGAGATAGTCCCCATACTTCAGAGAACCAAGGCGAACCTTGTCAAGCTCGATGCGTGAGGCCAGTTGCTGTTCATCAGGCTTACCGGGCTGTCCTTCAAAGCGCGCCTTCCAGAGACCAAGATCCAGCTCCGGTAAGCTACCGGTCACGATAAACTGATTCCCTGAAGGCCATGCAGGAGACAATGAACCAGGTAGGAGAGCATCGCTTCCCAGGGTAATCAGGGCAGACTCCGGGGAAAACGCTGGCGTCATTCTCATGTCCAGCCGCCCCAGTGTCGCCAGCGTGACACTCAGCAGCTGGTGACCTTCTTTTTCCGTCAGGGAAAGCGCCAGGGGGAGCGGTGTATCCGCTGTTTTGCCCACCGGCGCTGGCAGCTCAACGTCAACGCCAAGCAGTTCGCTGTCAACCCTGAGTTCAGTGTTATTGTCTGCCCCCCCCAGGGATAAACTGGCGCGATAATCCGTTTCGCCCTCCAGTAAGCTGAGCCAGTCCAGCTTCAGCCAGTCCTGAAGTGAAGACACAGAGATGCTGCCTGACCAATCAATATTGGTGGAAACGGGTTGTTGATTCTGCACCGTTGAACGTATTTGGAATTGAGCTGGCTGACCAAACAGCTGGCCAGATAACTGTTGTGCACTAAGCCCCCGGTCAGTGCTGTAGGAGAGATCACCCGCAAGCTTTTTTGCTTCAACCCCCACCCCGGGAATCGCAAACGTAAACGAGTTCACAGCCCCACGGATATCCACTTCAGAATGGTCAAGGTCATCAAGAGGAAGCGTCAAATCAAGTCCGGCATCAAGCTGTCCCTGTAACGTCCATTGCCTTGCTTCACCCTTCATCCAGTCATTAATGGGTGTCCGGGTAAGAAAATGTTTCAGAGTCTCGCCATTGGCATTCAGGTGACTACTGATCCTGAGTATCGATTCCCCTTCCAGCGGCACCCGTGCGACAATATTATCCAGCTTGCCACCCGCTGATTCACCGCGCTGGCCAAGTACTTCCACCCGGTCATCGTTGACATAAACCTGCCCGGCCAGGCCGGTAATTTCAGGCCAGTCAGGCGCATAGTCCAGCACTCCATTATCGATATCAAAAAACAGTCCCCAGCGGGAGTCCCGGGGACCGATGTCTCCCTCTTCACTACCAACAAGAGCACCGTTATAAATAAACCCACCCCCCGAGATATCCGCTTTTTGAATGGCGGTATCCAGCCAGTGAACCAGGTCGCTGTCCATCGGCATAAAGGCTGGAAGGTACTTACCCGTATAACTGGCATCACCATTACTCATCCCGACCGTCAATGCCATATCAAGGGTATCACCTTCATCCCATGTTAACGGGATATCGAGCCTCAACTTGCCTTTCAGGTCACCTTCTGGCCCAACCAGGGCAAGGTCGTCCGACTTCAAAATATAAAAGTCATCGATAACATCCCAGTAAAGGCGTGCCCTGGCCGTATCAAACGTCCAGGTCTCCCGGAACAGTTTGGGAAAACCCAACTGGAAATTACGGGTGTCCAGATCAAGATAGCCCTGCAGAAGGTTCATCCTTAACTGACCACTGACATTGCCACCTGAAGGAGCCCCCTGCCAGGCATCCACAGAAACATTGTCAAGCCGGGCACTCAAGTCGAAATCAAACGGTTTGCGCGATGGATAAAAACGGAAGGCCAGGTCATTCAACTGTCCTGTAGGGTTCAGGGTATTGACCAGATCAGCGGCGGATTCCGGGAGCGTATCCGTATCCAGTAGCCACCGTTTGAGCAGATCCAGATCCAGGTTTTCACTAGCCACCGTTACCGTATATTCTTCGGTACGGCTTTCATCACGGCCACCGGTCAGATACCAGCTGTTTTCCCATTGATAAACCGTACCGTTATGCAGGCGGTTTTCCAGCATAAGTTCATCCAGCCAGATCTGCCAGCGGGACTCACTGTTCTGTAAAGGCGCCTGGGGCAACACGCCCTGCATAAATAAACGGGTCTGCCCGGAAAGATGGTTCATTGCTCCAGAGTTATCCAGATACGTTACATCAGGAGAAGCGACCTCTCCCTGCACCTGCCAGAAACCACGGTCATAACGCCATCGGGTTTCCAGCTGTATCTGTGCTGCCAGCACATCATCATGACAGCCGGACCACAGGGCACAGAGTTGTTCCGCATTAAGATCTCTGGCGACGGCCACTCCCTGCCACCGGGAAAACTGACCATGACTGACTATTCCGGAACCACCGATTTCGAGATAACCCGTACCTGCCTCAAGGCGGGCTGACAGGTCTTTCTGGTCACCATCCGTCAATACTGTCAAATACTGGCCGGTAATATTGCTGCTTTCACCATTGGCCTTGCGCATATTCAGGCGGATGTTACTGATATCGACCATCTCCTGCAGGGCAAGCCACTCCAGTGCAGAACCCTTGCGATATTCGGGCGTTTGCAATGATGACCCGGCAACTTGCTCAATACCGGACAGCGCCCACCGGGCACCATCCCCCTGAACCAGGTCAACATTAACGCCCCTGATCTCCAGTGAAGAAAATACTGGCGTCCAGTGTAATAGTGACTCCCTCAGGCTCAGTTCCATATCCAGCCGGGCAATACTGAACCCGGTCACATCTGAATCTTTTCCCTGAAGCGTCAACCCCCGCATTGATAACCATGGCTCGCCATCATTCCATTTGGCAGACATGGACTCAATTTCCAGGTCAGCATCTAAACGGTCGCTGAGAAAACGTGAAAGTTCAGGCTGCAGAACCGGTAAAGCAGTGAACATCAGTCGTGCGAATCCCAACAGGATGACCAGAATGGTTAACCCGGCCAGCAGAAGCCGCCAGCTCCATTTCATCAAACTGCCAAACAGACAGGAAACGGCAGATGGTACTTTTTCACCACCAGCACCGTCTGCCGCCTGATCACACGGAGTACTCCGATTGAGGCCGTTTACCATCCGCTTCAAATACCGTGCTCCCAACCTGACCGACAATTGGGCTGCTGAGCCTGCCCCATGACAAAAGTGACAATTAACAAAATATCAATCCAGACCAGACAGAACGAAATGCCAAAAAGAGACTACCCGCTCCCGTTAAACACTCCCTGAGAAGCGACAGGGCTTTTCGGGCAACGGGCAACGGGCAACGGGAAGCGTTCGTTACACCAGAACCACATCAAACTGCTCCTGGGTATAGATAGGCTCTACCTGGAAACGAATAGGCTTCTGGATAAACTCTTCAAGATCGGCAACATTATTGGACTCCTCATCCAGCAGGCGATCTATCACTGACTCAGATGCCAGCACCATGTAACTGTCGCCATCATATGCCCGGACAGCCCGGAGGATTTCCCGGAAAATCTCATAACATACCGTCTCTGCCGTTTTCAGCGAGCCTCGGCCTTCACAGGTTGGGCAGGGTTCACACAGAACATTCTCCAGTGACTCACGGGTTCGCTTGCGGGTCATCTCTACCAGGCCCAGTTCACTGACACCGGTAAAATTGGTCTTGGCATGATCCTGCTCCATCGCCTTTTCAAAAGCACGCTGAACCTGCCGCTGATGCTCGGGATCTTCCATATCAATAAAGTCAATAATGATTATCCCCCCCAGGTTCCGTAAACGGAGCTGGCGGGCGATGGCAACGGCTGCTTCGAGGTTGGTTTTAAAGATAGTCTCTTCAAGATTACGATGACCAACAAATGCACCGGTGTTGACATCGATGGTCGTCATGGCTTCAGTCTGATCAATAATCAGATAGCCACCGGACTTAAGTTGAACTTTACGGCTAAGGGCCTTGTTGATCTCATCCTCAACTCCAAACAGATCAAAAATCGGGCGTTCGCCGGGGTAATATTCCACGCGGCCATCAATCTCAGGCACCAGCTTCTTGACGAACTTGGACACTTTTTCAAAAGTTTCCCGGGAGTCAATGCGGATCTTTTCAATATTGGGATTGACCAGGTCCCGCATGGTTCTCAAATGCAGCGGCAAGTCTTCATAGACATTGGCAGGCGCCTTACTCTCCTTGATATTTTCTTCAATGGTTTCCCATAGCCTGCGCAGAAACAGAATATCCGCACGCACCTCATCCTCTCCAATCCCTTCTGCAGCCGTTCTGAGAATAAACCCACCGGCTCCGGCACCTCCAGAAGAATCCCCCCCCAGGCAAGACTCAACCAATTGCCGCAGACGTTCCCGTTCCTCAACATCTTCGATACGAAGCGAAATACCGACGTGGTTGTTTTTTGGCATGTGGACCAGGTAGCGGGCCGGAATGGAGATATGGGTCGTCAGCCGGGCACCTTTGGTACCCAGTGGATCTTTCGTTACCTGGACAACCAGGGACTGGCCTTCATGCACCAGCTCATAAATGGGACGCTCCTGGGTCTCTTCGTTTTTTTCATGGCGGCTCTCCTGCCGTGGCGCAATTTCACTGGCATGAATAAACGCCGCCCGCTCAAGGCCAATATCAACAAAGGCGGCCTGCATTCCCGGCAGGACACGGACCACTTTTCCTTTATAAATATTGCCGACAATCCCGCGACTTCGAGCACGTTCTACATAGATCTCCTGGAGCACCCCATTTTCAACCAGAGCCACCCGTGATTCCATGGGCGTGATATTCATGAGAATTTCTTCACTCATCCCAGTCCCTCAATTCCTTTAATGCATTGACCTGTGATGCCTCTTATACTGCCGATGAGTTTCAGGACTCAGGCACCACAGGTCAATACACTTCCCGCCAATCCTTTAGATGCGCTAACGCACTGCTGGAAACCCGGTAAATCCTTTGATCATACCAGCAATTTGCATCCGGTTTTTGCTTCCTGACAAACTTTATACCAAAAACCGTTCCATTCCTGCTGCAATTCCATGGTGTTGGATATGGCACCTTATTCGAAGTTATGCCACAGATCAGCACGTTTTCCAGAATGGCACATTAAAATGTGACAGAAGTCGCGCAGTCTCCATAAGCGGCAACCCGACAACGCCAGAATAGCTGCCAGAGATACCCGCCACCAAAACAGCACCATAACCCTGAATTCCGTAGGCACCGGCTTTATCTACCGGCTCCCCGGATGCAATATATTCTTCAATCAACTGATCAGAAAGGTCATTAAACACCACCTCCGTGACTGACAACTCAGATTGGAGCTGCCTGCCATCGGTTACCGCGACAGCGGTCATCACCTGATGAGTCCTTGCGGACAACATGCCAAGCATACGACGGGCATCGTTTGAATCCTGTGGCTTGCCAAGAATCTGACTATTGCAGACAACTGTCGTGTCAGCAGCCAGCAAAGGCATTTTGGGAGAATCCCGGGTCAGTAATTCCTGCCAGCCTGCCGTTGCCTTTTCCCGGGCCATGCGCAGCACATACTCAGAAGGAGCCTCACCGGGAACAGGGGTTTCATCAATTTCACAGGCCAGTTTATTAAAAGAAACACCGATTTGCTGTAACAGCTCTGCCCGACGCGGGGACTGTGATGCCAGATAGATCATATTCAACCTTTTTTGAACCATAACTGCCTTTACCGATGGTAATCTGCCCGTTTGTTATTCTCAAACCACTCTTCTTTTTTCGAACTTCTGACAAAAGACAAAAAAGCGGCTCAAGCCCTTAATACCAGATGGCCAGGGCTGATGCTGAATGCAGTGCTCGCAGGCGGATAAAAAACTGCTGAAGATGAGAAAAAACACAGAGATCCTGGTGCATGGCAGTCTATTCTCGGACAGGCTCCTAGACCACCCGAAAATAGCGCCTCAGAAACCGCAGCCCGGACATAACCCAGGGCCAGACAAGCGCACTGGATATTGACGGTAGCAGATACCAGACTGAGGGAATCGAGTCCCCTGCAGCGCTGCGAACCCAGAGCAGCAACAGCTGATAAAAACCAATCATCAGGAATACCATGAAGGCCTGTTGCCAGACAGGAAATAACCGGAGCCGTCGATGAAGGCTGAGTACAATAAATGCGACCACCACCATACCCAGGGAGTTCAGACCAAACAGACTTCCCTGAAAAACATCCAGCAGCAAACCAGTGATAAAGGCGAACAACAGACCAAAGCGTTCCGGCAATGCCAGCACCCAGTAGATAACCACCAGCGGAACCCATGCCGGGCGAACCAGTGATAACCACTCAGGCAATGGCATAATACTGAACATTGCCCCCACCAGCAGGGTCATCCACACCACCCAGTGGGCATTAGCCTGCTGAACCATTACTGCTGTACCTCATTTGTTTTCTTCTCCGCCCCTGTCTCTGAAGCACCTGGCTCTAAAACATCAGTCGGCTCAATCAGGTCGGTAACTTCCCGAAAAACCAGAAGCACCACACGACTTCTGTTCACTTCAGCAAGCGGCTGAACTTCAATAGAGGCAAAGGCATCGCCAGGATTATGGATAACCCCGGTAACCACCCCCACCGGGTACCCTTCAGGATAGGTTCCCCCAAGGCCCGAACTGGTCAGCAGATCCCCCTCCTGAAAATCTTCAGTAACAGGAATATGCAGCAGCTCAAGGCGATCCGGACGACCGGTCCCTGCAGCAATAGTACGATATTTGGTTCGATGATTTTGTACAGGAATTCGTGCCGCCATATCGGTCAGCATCAACACCCGGCTGCTGACCGGACTGACTTCAATGACCTGGCCCATCACACCATGAGCATCGAGAATGGCCTGCCCCTGGTAGACCTTATCAATGGCTCCCTTATTAATGATCACCCGGTGCCGGAAAGGATCAGGATCAACGCCAGCCACCTCTGCAACCAGCACTTGCTCATCCACCAGTTCAGAAGAGTTCAGCAACTCCCGCAGGCGGATATTCTGGGCGGTTAGTGAAGCAAGCTTTTGAACTTTCTGTTCAAGAATAAGGTTTCGCGCTTTGAAACGGGCGTTTTCCTGAAGCAAGTCGTTATGGGACATCACCACCTGTGAAGCAGTTCCCCAGATACGCCCGGGCAGATCAGCAAGAAACAGAACAGGCGTAGCAGCAACGGTGAGCCACTGGCGCACCTGTGACAGGGCACGATAACTATGATCAAAATACAAAATCGCCAATGACAGGATGATCAGCAAAACAAAACGTGTGACCAATGACTGGCGCTGACTGAAAATCGGTTTAATAACCTGCTCCTTACCAGGCCTCGGAACTTAATTGCCTTGAAAACGGCAGACCAAAATAGCAAATCAGCAATACCTCCTGAGGAAATATTGCTGATCATATGCCAAAACAGCCGCTTGATTAACAGAGCCGTTAATCCGTGGATAATAGATCCATACGGTGCTTATCCATCATCTCGATTGCCCTGCCGCCGCCACGGGCCACACAGGTGAGCGGATCTTCAGCGACCAGAACCGGCAGGCCGGTTTCTTCACTGATCAGTTTATCCAGATCCCGCAGCAATGCGCCGCCGCCGGTCAGCACCAGGCCACGCTCGGCAATATCAGAAGCCAGTTCTGGCGGAGATTGTTCCAGGGCACTTTTGACAGCCTGGACAATCGCCGTCAGCGACTCCTGGAGCGCTTCCAGAATCTCACCACTGTTCAGGGTAAAGCTCCGTGGGATACCTTCCGCCAGGTTGCGCCCGCGCACATCAATTTCCAGCAGTTCATCACTGGGGTAGGCGATGGCAATTTCCTGCTTGATACGCTCAGCAGTTGCATCACCAATCAGGCTGCCGTAGTTGCGTCGCACATAAGTCACAATCGCATCATCAAAACGGTCACCGCCGATACGCACAGACTCAGAGTAGACAACACCACTGAGGGAAATAATGGCAATCTCCGTGGTACCACCACCGATATCCACCACCATGGAGCCACTGGCTTCTTCAACCGGAAGGCCGGCACCAATAGCGGCCGCCATGGGCTCTTCGATCAAATACACTTCCCGGGCACCAGCACCGAGGACCGATTCACGGATCGCCCGCTTTTCGACTTTGGTTGATTTGCAGGGCACGCAGACCAGCACACGAGGGCTGGGCTGAATAAAACTGTTCTCATGCACTTTGTTAATAAAGTGCTGCAGCATACGCTCGCAGACATCAAAGTCTGCTATCACACCATCCTTCATTGGACGGATGGCGGTGATATTGCCGGGGGTTCGGCCCAGCATCCGCTTGGCATCGGCACCAACAGCCACTACGCTCTTCTGGGTACCGAGATTGCGGATAGCAACCACAGAGGGTTCATTTAACACTATGCCCTTTTCGCGGACATAGACCAGTGTGTTGGCTGTTCCAAGGTCGATCGATAGATCGCTGGAAAACAGGCCACGTAACCTTTTCAGCATGTTATGGTGTACCTTGATTCAAGGCTTGGGTAATTCCAGAAACTCTAACAATGCTGCCTCCTGAGGGCAAGCAGCAATTGTGTACTGTGGGAACTGTGCCTGAATTATTTACCTCAGGAAAAGTATTCAAACAGCGGCTTTTTTACTGGTATTTACCGAAAACCCGGGTGACTGTCCATGTGTTTTTGAAACTTCAATACTCTACTTTTACACCAACCAGCACTCCATTTACCATTCCTGTAGAGATGTTTCAGGGAAACATCCCGTAGATCACCCTATAACCTCTTGAGAAATATGTGGCCAGCCCATACATTAGGGTCTTATTTATTTTACTGCGAAAATGTCCCCTTCCGGAATAAGTCCGTCATTTTCATTGTTATTTATGGAGAACCCCTGCCAATGGCCATCGACGCCTCTGGAGTCAAAAAGGTTGCTAAACTTGCTCGTCTGTCCATTGACGACGATGCCGTGGAAGCAACCGCTGCCACTATCAGCAGCATACTGGAACTGGTCGATCGGATGCAGGCCGTTGATACACAGGGCGTGGAACCCCTGGCACACCCTCTGGACGCCATCCAGCGCCTGCGCCCTGACGAAGTCACCGAAGAAAACCAGCGGGAGCAATTACAGAGCTGCGCACCTGCCGTTGAAGAAGGCCTGTTCCTGGTTCCCCGTGTTATCGAGTAACACGTCAGACAACAGGGCAGCCGTGATCATGACAGAAAAACCGAAGTGGCATTATTTTCACAGGAACTGCGCTGAGTCCGGTAGAAGCGGAGCCTCTTCTATACATTACAACTTCCAACCGACCGAATCCCATGTACGATAAAACCATTGCAGAACAAAGCCGGGCATTAGCCAGTGGCGAAATATCCAGTGTCGAGTTGACACAAACCTACCTTGACCGAATCAGGCAATTCGATGGCGACATTAACAGCTTTATTACGGTGACTGAAGCGTTAGCCCTGGAACAGGCAGAAGCAGCGGATAAACGTCGATCGGCAGGTAATGCCAACACCATGACCGGAATTCCCATTGCCCATAAAGACCTGTTCTGCACAGAAGGCGTGAAAACCTCCTGCGGTTCAAAAATGCTGGACAACTTTATTGCGCCCTATGAGTCCACCGTCACCGGCAAATTCAGGGATGCGGGTGCCGTCATGCTGGGCAAAACCAATATGGATGAGTTTGCCATGGGCTCTTCCAATGAAAACAGCCATTATGGCCCGGTCAAAAACCCATGGGACAAATCCGCTATCCCCGGCGGCTCCTCCGGCGGTTCAGCGGCAGCTGTAGCCGCCCAGCTGGCCTCTGGCGCTACCGGCACGGATACCGGCGGGTCCATTCGCCAGCCTGCCTCACACTGTGGCATTACCGGACTCAAGCCGACCTATGGCCGGGTCTCCCGCTGGGGCATGGTGGCCTACGCATCAAGCCTTGATCAGGCTGGCCCGATGACCCGTTCTGCTGAAGATGCCGCCATTATGCTGAACACCATGGCAGGCTTTGATAACTGCGACTCCACCTGTCTTGACCGTGAAGTACCGGACTACACGGCAACACTGAATGACTCCCTGGAAGGCCTGACCATTGGGTTGCCAAAAGAGTACTTCACCGCCGGACTGGACAGTGAAGTGGAGCAGCAGGTTCGCAATGCCATTACAGAATATGAAAAGCTCGGTGCAAACGTTAAGGAAGTCAGCCTGCCCAATGCCGAGCTGTGCATTCCTGCCTACTACGTCATTGCCCCGGCGGAAGCGTCTTCCAACCTGTCCCGCTTTGACGGTGTTCGTTTCGGCTATCGCTGCGAAGATCCAAAAGACTTGATGGATCTCTACATGCGCAGCCGCAGTGAGGGTTTTGGTGAAGAAGTCAAACGTCGTATTATTGTGGGTACCTACGCCCTCTCGGCTGGTTACTACGACGCCTATTACCGCAAGGCCCAGCAGATTCGCCGCCTGATCCGTGACGACTTCCTCAATGCCTTCAAAGAGTGTGATGTGATCATGGGTCCTAACGCCCCGACATCCGCCTTCGATATTGGCTCCATGAGCAATGATCCGGTGGCCATGTACCTCTCGGATATCTATACACTGTCGGTTAACCTGGCAGGCCTGCCCGGATTATCCATACCGGCAGGCATGGCAAACCAGCGCCCTGTTGGCCTGCAGGTCATTGGCCAGCACTTTGATGAAGCCCGTCTGCTGAATATTGGCCACCGCTTCCAGCAGGCTACCGACTGGCATAAGCAATCTCCGGCACAGGCATAGGACACAGTAATATGCAATGGGAAACCGTTATCGGACTGGAGATTCACGTCCAGCTCGCCACTAACACCAAGATATTCTCCGGGGCATCCACCGCTTTTGGTGCCGCACCCAACACCCAGGCCTGTGCGGTAGACCTTGGCCTGCCCGGCGTTCTTCCCGTGGTCAACGAAGAGGCCATCAATATGGCCATCAAGTTCGGCCTGGGCATCGATGCCGAAATAAACAAGGTGAATGTTTTCGAGCGGAAAAACTACTTCTACCCGGATCTGCCAAAAGGCTATCAAACCACCCAGCTGGAGAAGCCGATAGTAGGCGCTGGTCATGTGGATATCACATTGGCGGATGGCTCCACTAAAAGCATTCGCATCCACCACGCTCACCTTGAGGAAGATGCGGGCAAAAGTCTTCACGAAGGTTCTTTTAATGGAGAGCATGGCATGTCAGGGATTGACCTGAACCGTGCTGGCACACCGCTGATTGAGATTGTCACCGAGCCGGATATCCGCAATGCAGAGGAAGCCGTCGCCTTTGCCAAAAAGCTGCACTCCATTGTCACTACGCTGGGCATCTGCGATGGCGATATGTCCCAGGGTTCCATGCGGTTTGATGTCAACGTCTCCGTTCGCCCTAAAGGACAAAAAGAGTTCGGCACCCGCACAGAAACCAAAAACCTGAACTCCTTCAAGTTTATGGAGGCTGCCATCCTCAAAGAGGTAGAGCGCCAGATCGACCTGATTGAAGATGGCGGAACCGTTATCCAGGAGACCCGTCTCTATAACGGTGATACCGGCGAAGCCCGCTCCATGCGCAGCAAGGAAGAAGCGAACGATTACCGTTACTTCCCCTGCCCTGATCTGCTGCCGGTTATCATTGACGACAATCGTCTTGAAAAACTGAAGGCTGAAATGCCTGAAATGCCAGATGCCAAAAAAGCGCGGTTTATCGCTGACTTTGGCCTGAGCGATTACGATGCCGAAATGCTTTGTGCTGACCAGGCGACGGCGAACTACTTTGAAGCCACCGTTCGTGCCAGCGATGATGCCAAACTCTCTGCCAACTGGATTATGGGAGAACTGTCCAGATCCCTGAATCAGAACAGCATGGCCATCAGCGAAAGTCCGGTGACTGCCGAGATGCTCGGCGGCCTGATCCAGCGCATCAAAGACAACACCATCTCCGGCAAAATCGCCAAAGAGGTCTTTGAAGTACTCTGGCAGGGTGAGTGCAGTACGGCCGATGAAGTGATCGAGAAAAAAGGACTCAAGCAGGTGACCGATACCGGCGCTATTGAAGCCATGATCGATGAAGTGCTGGCCAGCAATGCCTTGCAGGTTGAGAATTACCGTGCTGCAGAAGAAGACAAGCGCGGAAAAATGATCGGCTTCTTTGTGGGTCAGTGCATGAAGGCCTCCAAAGGCAAGGCCAACCCCGGCATGGTTAACCAGATTCTGAAACAGAAACTGGACGGCTAACCGAAGCACTCTGGGTAGACATTAGCACCAGGAGAAGTCGCTAATGTCTACCCATAACAAGGCAACATCCAGCAAAACAGCCCTTCTCACCTCCGTCTGTCATTGATCACCTGCTAACCAGAATACGACAAATGACCAGCATTTTATAAAAAAAAGTAGGCATATAAGGCCACGTGAAATATATTGATGAAAAACAAAAATAACTAATTTGAGCTGTATTGCTTGATTTCAAGCCAACACAGCCAGAAAGGACTTCGGTATGAAACAGGCATTTTCTCTTGCAGTTCTTGCCCTGATGCCCACGGTCACCCATGCTGACTGGCAGCCCGATAGAATAACGCTGGCTTTTGGTCAGTTTATAGCTCCCTTTAATGATCGACAGGCTGATATCAATCAATATCGCCTGGCTCTTGCCTGGGACCTTTCAGACTCACTGTGGACATCAGAATCACTTAAGTTACAGAGTTACGCAGAACTGGCTCTGGGCAATTGGAAAAGCACTTTAAACCCAATGGAAGACAGCTATCGAATGGGGGCTGACAGTGTCAAACAGATCAGCCTTAGCCCTGTTTTTCGCATCACAGGCAATGGCCTGTTAATGGGTGAAACCTCACCGTTTCTTGATCTTGGTGTGGGCGTCAGCTATCAGAGTGAGAAAGATATTGAACAACAACACTTTTCCGGAATCAATATGGGCGGCCGCTGGCAGTTTGAAATCCGGGCCATGGTTGGCCTGACCCTGGGAGAGGGGAATCCATTTGAAGTCAGCTATGGTTGGATGCACTATTCAAATGCCAACCTGGAAGACGAAAATGAAGGACTCGATTTCCAAACCCTTCAGCTGGCCTACCACTTTTAACTGGCAGCTCTTCTTCAGGCACTGACGGCAAGTGATCAGCCGTTAACCAGGAAGTGAGCCCAGATACTGGCAGCAAACCCCAGGGCAATGGCCCAACTCCAGCGGAGATGGGTCATAAAGGTGTAGCTACCTTTTGAGGCCCCCATCAAGGCAACGCCAGCCGCCGAGCCTATGGATAACAGGCTGCCACCCACACCTGCCGTCAGCGTTATCAATAGCCACTGGAAGGTGTTCATTTCAGGATCCATCCCGAGAATGGCAAACATGACTGGGATGTTATCGACAATGGCAGAGATCAGGCCGGCGATGATATTAGTCCACGTTGCCCCAAGGTCGGCATACATCGTTTCTGAGGCAAGATCGAGGTAACCGAGATAGCGCAGGCCACCCACCGAGAAGATAACACCAAAGAAGAACAGCAGTGTATCCCATTCGGCATGGGCCACTTCCTGGAATATATCTATTTTCTCATCTTTAGCCCGTGGGCGTGCAGTCAACCTTCGGTTACTGGTCAGCCCCCGGATACCCAGGATGTAGGTACAGAACATCAACAGGGCAAGACCGGTCATCATACCCATAAATGGCGGCAAACCCAGACCCTTTTCAAAACTGACAGCCAGGACAATGGTCACCAGGAAAAGAAAGCAGATGGTAATACCTCCACGACGAATGGTGCTATCAACCTGCACACCGGCCGGACGACCTTGCTCAATAAAAAAGCTCATGATGATGGCCGGTACCAGCCAATTGACCACCGACGGTATAAAAAGGCTGAAAAAGTTAAAGAACTCCACCTTACCTGCCTGCCACACCATCAAAGTGGTGATATCACCAAAGGGGCTGAAAGCACCACCGGCATTGGCAGCAACCACCACATTGATCATGGACAGGGTAATAAACGTCGGCCTGCCTTCACCCACGGCCGTGATCACAGCGCCCATTAGCAGCGCCGTGGTAAGATTGTCGGCCACCGGGGAAATAAAAAATGCCATGGTACCCGTTATCCAGAAGAGGCCCCGGTAATTAAAACCCTTGCTGATCAGCCAGCTGCGTAACGTGGCAAACACCTGCCGGTCTTCCATGGCATTAATGTAGGTCATGGCCACCAGAAGAAAGAGGAACATCGCCGCATACTCTTCCAGATCATGCATGACGGCTTGTTTTAGTTCTTCGTGGGAAACACCCTTCTGTAGAGCAATAAAAGCAATCAGTGCCCAGATGATTCCCGCCGCCATAATAACCGGTTTGGACTTACGCAGATGAAGCTGCTCTTCGGCCATCACCAGACCATAGGCAATCACAAAAATGGCAATACAGGCCCACGCCAGCGGGCTGGATGTCGCCGCCAGCACATTATCTCCAGCCAGCGCAGTTGTTGGCAGGTAGGTTAACGCTCCCACCGACAGGAGCCTGTTCATTATTGCTTTCATGAATTCAATCCCACAGGCTTAATCTGAAGCCAGTGATAAATGGATAAATTGTAAAGTGCTGAAGAATATCTGTGCCGGGAGCAGAGTGCAAAAAAGCAGCAATCAAAGGCAGTTATTATGTAATAGCCGGTTAGACAGGTAAGTCAATACACAATACAAAATCGGTAAGCAAAAGGTGATATGAAAAAAAAGTTATTCATACTTTTTTAGCTTAAAAACCATTTTATATTGAACATTATTTCAACCCGTTTACGTATAAACTTTATAAAACAGCTGTTCAATATTTACGAGCATGTTTTTTGAATGATTTTTTGAGAGAGTGTCTGATGTCAATCGCTGCAAAACTCCAGGCTTTTTTAAATCATAACCGGGTAGATTATGAAGTGGTTAGTCACCCTTATTCAGACCGCGCACTCAACACTGCCCATATAGCCTGCGTTCCCGTTAAAAACATGGCTAAATCCATCGTTCTTCAGGATGAGGAAGGTTACGTAATGGCCATCGTTCCCTCCATGAACAAATTAATGCTGCGCTGGATAAACACAAAACTGAATCGTCACCTTCACCTGGTCAGCGAACACAGCCTTGAGGAGCTTTTCCCGGACTGCGAGATGGGAGCCGTACCGGCAATGGGCCTGGCTTATGGTATGAAAACCTGCTGGGATGATGAACTCAATGCCGTCCAGGACCTTTACTTCCAGGGAGGTAATCACCGGGAACTGGTGCACATTCAGAGAGAACAGTTTAAAAAATTATTACAGGGCCAGCCACATGCTGCCATCAGCTGTGATCCGGATGAAGCAGAAGCTTATGCAACAAACAACTAAGTACATATAATTGAGCACACTTAGCGAATCATCTTTTTCACAAACAAGACAACGAAGAGCGCCAGGGAAAAGCTACCGGTGAAGGCTTCACAGGCAGCAACAATCCGGGACAGCCCCAGCGGGGTCAAGTCACCATAGCCAAGCGTGGTAAACGTCACTACGCTGAAATAAAGACAATCAAGCCAATACCGGAAATTCTGGAACAGATCCTGATTCTGGCTGAACCGGACAACCGTATCACCACCCTGAACGCCGGTGAACAGATAGATAAAAGAGCAGAACACAATCAAGGCCATGGAAAAAAGCACCACCCGAAGTGGGGATTCTCCATAGCCACTGACCCTGTCAACCAGATAGGAAAACACACGTTGCCGTGAGTATTTTGGCATCTGCAGCCGATGGAAGACTCTTTCCTGATAATAAAAATGGCCAGCAGTCCTCATCATTCCAAGGTTTTCGCAATGACGGCGAATATTTCTGGCAGACTCTTCCGCTTCTTCAAATAAAGCCATGGCATTTTCAGGATTGGCTGCTGCTTCTCTTTCCTGGTAAAGCCTATCCCCCCACTGCACATGATCCAGCAGACTGTTCTTGAGATTCACACCCAGCAGGTTACAGCCATCAAGATTTGCCCTGTGCAGATTGGCGTTGGAAAGATTGGCCTTTAACAGTCGTGAACCCGACAAATCCACACGATAAAAATGCCCATTACAAAGGCTGGCCCTGCTCAAATCACAGTTAACCAGTTGATAGGGCTTGCCGCTGCCGTGGTTTACCAGATTAACGTTATCCAGATTAGCCTTACGCAGAATAAAACCTTCCATGGGCAGCCCTTTCCCTGCCCTCTCTTCCAGCCTCGTTTTTACATCATCGCCGGTTTTATCCGCTTCAGGATCATGCCAGAAGCAAAGCTGGCTTCCTGACTCGGCCGCCTCTTTACAACGACCATATTTTCCGAAAAAAGAGCACTGATGCCCTGACTTCTGAACCTGATTCAAACCCTGGACCCTGTATTTTTTTGACAGCTTCTGCTGAAAACCATCATCTTCCCTGCTCTGTTGACTATATCGGCTTGCTGATTATGGTATTTATATTGCCAGTGACTTTACAGAAAGCGAACTTTTCAACACACTCAACACTTCCCTGTTCAAAGAGGGACCCATCGTGAATATAGCCAACCAACACCTGCAAGGAACCAAGAACAGTGAATAAATTCGCGCACTGCATCCTGCCTTTACTTTTATTATTTTCCAGCCATTGGCTACACGCTGACGTCCCGGAACTTACCTGCCCACAAAGCCCAAACTGTGTCAGCAGCCTCGCTTCTGGCAAACAGAATATTGCTCCCCTCTCCTTTCATCAGTCGGATACCTCACAGATCAAGGAAAAACTGATGGCCACTTTGCAGAACTGGCCCAATGCAGAGATTATCAGCAGCAATGACCAGATCATTATTACCGTGTTCACCACCCCCTGGCTGAAATTCAAGGACGACCTGATACTGATTATTCGTGCGGGTGGCTCTGTCGATGTCCGCTCATCCTCTCGCGTTGGCTATTATGATTTTGGTACCAATCGCCGTCGTATCGAACGGTTAAGAACAGTACTTGCTGATGAAATCGGCAGGGATGGAGAGTCAAGGTAAGAGCCGTTATCCGACTAGGCAAACACCTCCAGAAACGTGTAAGCTTTGCTCACTTTTCGCGACTATTACTGGGCGTCTCAGCCTCATTTCGTTCAGCGCATCGTAATTGCTTATGGCATCAAGATTTATTTTACAACAGGAGGCAAGGTGGTCACCTTATACGGCATACCAAACTGCGACACAATAAAGAAAGCACGCCGCTGGCTGGAAGGTGCTGGTATTGAATACCACTTTCATGACTACAGGAAAGATGGCCTGCAGAAAAAATTGCTTGAACAGTGGGCTGATGAACTGGGCTGGGAGGCTCTGTTAAACCGTCGTGGAACCACCTGGCGGAAGCTTCCTGAAGCCGAAAAGTCAGCCATTAATGCCGAGCGGGCCATTACCCTGATGCTGGAGCAACCCGCCATGATCAAGCGCCCTTTACTGGATGCGGGTAGCCATAGGTTGCTGGGCTTTTGTGAAGAACAATACAGCAACTTGCTTTTATAACAGACGCTTTAATTAATTGAAGGAATGATAATGAGTAAGCCGCATTTCAGCCTGGCCATTGGTGTTGGCAGCAAAAACCGGAAAGACCAGTGGCTGGAAGTCTTCTACCCAAAGCCTATCCTCAACCCGGCACCAGAACTGCTGGAGAGTATTGCCAAACTGGTTGGTTACGATGGTGGCAATACGTTTATTGAGCTTGACAGCAAAACCCTGCACGCATTGGAAGACCTGTTTGTCGATATCGAGCAAACGGAACTGGCCACCATCACCCGCAGCCTGGAAGAAAGTGAACAGCCCCGTGTCATCACTATTCTGGAAACCGACGAGGCTCCCACCAGCACACCCGAGGCTTATCTCAAGCTGCACCTGCTGTCACATCGTCTGGTAAAACCACACGGCACTGACCTCCAGGGCATTTTCCCACTGTTACCTAATGTCGCCTGGACCAGTGACGGCGCAATTGACCTGGAAGAACTGCCAGCCCGCCAGCTGAAGGCCCGTACAGAAGGCCGGGCTCTGAGTGTCAACTCCGTGGATAAATTCCCGAAAATGACCGACTACGTTGTGCCTGCCGGTGTCCGTATTGCCCATACTGCCCGGGTGCGTCTGGGCGCTTATGTTGGTGAGGGCACCACCGTCATGCATGAAGGCTTTATCAACTTCAACGCCGGTACTGAAGGCAAGAGCATGGTTGAAGGCCGTGTTTCTGCTGGCGTCATGGTTGGCGAAGGCTCGGATCTTGGTGGTGGCTGCAGCACCATGGGGACCCTTTCCGGCGGCAATAACATTGTTATCTCCGTCGGTGAAAACTGCCTCATCGGCGCCAATGCCGGCCTGGGCATTCCACTGGGTGACCGCTGCATTATCGAAGCCGGCCTTTATCTGACGGCTGCCAGCAAGGTTCAGGTTCTGGATGATCAGAAAAATGTCGTTGACGTGGTTAAGGCAGGAGAACTCTCCGGCAAGTCCGATCTGCTGTTCCGCAGAAACTCCCTGACCGGAGCTCTGGAGTGCCTCACCAACAAATCAGCTATTGAGCTGAATGATGAGCTGCACTCTCACAATTAAGCCCACAACTCAGCCCACATTAATTGTGTATTGAAAAAAAGCGCGCTGACGAAAGGGTAGCGCATCACGATAGCCCCGGTGCATAATAGCGGGGCTATTTATATAGATCAGGTTTCAATAATAATAATGCGTCATACGATTTTTGATACGCCTATCGTTAACGGCTGTTTTCGCCTCTTATCTCACCTTGGCCTGAAGCTGTTCGGCTGGAAGCTTGAAGGCCAGCGGCCAAATGCCCGGAAGTACGTTATTATCGCGGCTCCCCATACCAGTAACTGGGACTTTTTTCTGACCATTGCCTTTGCCTTCTGTTTTCGCATGAAAATCTCCTGGATTATAAAAAAAAGGTTGGCGGCTTTGGCCCCATGTTCTTTACTACAGGGAACTATGAGTCAGACTTGGAAAAAATACAGGAATTTTATCAACATATGACGGGTAAAAACCCAAAGCAGTTTGCCTGAGAGGCTGACCGAGAATAGACTGCCGATAGTATTGATAGCTACATACTGAATCTATTCAGCATGTAGCTATCACTTATTAGATTACTGAATTTCACTGTTTTTTATAGAACCATGGAACTATTTATAAACGAAAGCATCTAATTTCATACAAAACTCATATAATAAACCGGATAATCTCTTAATTAAACCATGACATTACCATCAATACCACCATCGCCTGCAACAAATTATTCAACATCTGAAATAATTCAAATCAATACAAAACAAGAAGAAATCAAACAATATTTACCAGAAACCGAAAGAAAATATAATAGAAAAGCCATTACTGAATTCAAAACAATCAAAAAACACCACAATCATAATAAATCAATTGCAGAATTATATTTAAACAACTTACCAAAAAATCTAAAATACGAATTAAAAAAAATTCAAAAACACTGTACCATCAATAACAACATTGTCAAAATACTTAATGGCCAGGGAGTTTTCTACAACAGATTGATTGTATTTTTAAAAAACATTGATCACAATATGACTGAAAATGGTTTTTCAGATCGAGATAGAATCAAGGTTGAAAAAACGATAAACCTGATATTGACTGGGGGAAAGTTTGATTTATTAAATGATATCGGAAGAGAGCTTAATCATATAGAACAAAGTTATCAATCCGGTTACTGGATTCCCAGCCCTGAAAACAGCTCCTTATTTGATCAAGACCATGAAAACCGCGATGCACAGAATTATTCTGGTGATTTTTGCCCAAAATGGATGAAAGAAGCTGAAATAATTCCTGACATTCCAGCATCAACAGCAACACTGGCTTATTGGAACTTCCGGCATTCAGAAATAAACATCGATAGAGGGCAACTTAACGACAATCTTATCAACGATAAAGATCCGGTTCTTTACCGCTGGATTTGTGAGCTTAGAAAATTAAAAACAGCCTTTCACAACCCGGATACAGATGCTCCTTCCTCACCATTGAATTTAACCCGGTTTCATATTGAGGCCATCGCTGCACGTCTTGATTATGCGGATAAAATAGCCAACGCAGAAGCAAAGATAAATTCTGACTACATGTATTATCGTTGGTATGGTGATACACCCTGCCCTCAAAAGTGGATAAAACAGAAGCATAATCCAAAAGATCAGGAACTTGCTGATAATGATGAAGTGGTAATTCCACCCAGAAGGAGTAAGAGAAAGAGTACATCTTTATCTTCTTCTGTAGACAGTAAACTCTCCAGGATGGATAAGGGAAATTTATTTAAAAAAACAGGCATCCCGGAACTCGAAGAAGTCATCAAATCAGTGCTTGAGGAAGAGGAACAAAGGCTGGTTCCAGGTTCAGGGTTTACAATTATTCTCGAAGACAATAGTGAAACCAGCTATCATAAAAGGCGCGCTGAAGTAATCGCAGCTCAAGACGAACTCAGCCGACTATATGACGCATGTCGTCGCCACTGTGGAATACAGAAATCATGCTTCAAGGACAACATAAGTAATTCTGGCAGCAAGCCAAAATTCTCTGATGCTCAAAATGCCTTGATTATCTTGATAGAAAAGGCCAGGGAGCTATCATTAAAATCTGCAATGAAATCAAAAAAAATGCAAGGCCACCCTGAAGACGTTGGGGACGCTCCTGCCTGGCAGCCCTTAACCTCTGTTTTGAAATTCCCCATGCCTTTTTTGACAAGGCTCTTTGCAATAAAAGGCAATACATATTCCGGAACCACCGTAAAAGAGAGAGTACCGGTATTAGTTAAAGAAATTCAAAATACCATACGTAAATACAGGTATAAATCAGACGTCTGGAGTCCAGATATTGCCAGAGAAGCTTTAAGTCCATCAATACAAAAAGTCCGGGAATTTCAGATTTTTCTCGCAGAAAAACTAAATGATTGTGAAAGGAAACAACAAGATCCATTTATATCAAGTCATCACACAAAAGACGATATCAGGACAGCTGAAGAGCAGCGGAAACAGATTCGAGAAGCTCTCGAAAAAACAGCTATCGCATTAGCTTCACTTGAAGCCTTCAGTGCATATTTAAAGAGTGATAAACATCAGGAACTCTACAAGCATCTGTTAAAAGCCGTTGAGGAATGGCGCTCCTGTATATCAGATACTTCTGAAAGGTTATTATTTTGTTAAACTGGTAGCATACTGCCGATTCGTCCAAAGTGGGTATAAGGCTGATTCATGGAAACCGAGATGGGATCCAACAGGAAGCCTTCAAATCTGTTTATGGGTCTGACGCCAAAACAGCTGTGATAACAATGCAGTTCTCCCAATGCAGGAACATGGTCTCATAACCTGATTGAGATGTATTTTCATAGTAAATCAACAAGAAGGTGGACATGAACGCCGCTCAATTCTTACTGTTACCGAAGACAGATTACTCCGGCGCCCTGGAAAAGAGCGAGTATCCGGAAATTTCCAAATTTATAGGCATGCATGTTAAGGCAGTCGATTCAGCCAGAATCAAAACGACTGTCGACCCGGGTGAAAATATCCGATGGTTGAAGATAATGGCTCGTCAGGCACAGTGTACCCTTTATAATCAGTTACACCATGAGTATGGCCGTGTACAAGGCAACACATACCTGAAATTCAGATCTTTTCCTGACAGGCTTTACAAATTTAATGAATCCTTTCAGAGAGAGTTTGAAAATAAAAAAGGGCAGAGCCTGCCAAGAAAGCCGTGTGCATTGTGCAATAACAATATCAGGCTACTGAATATCCACTTTAAGAGCTTTACCATCATCTCTAATTTCAGACCTTACAGCCCCGAATGCTGGCTGATAAAACCGACAGATCATCTGGGTCAGGGTAAGATATTTGAAAAAAGTTCAGAGCTCTTTGATTTGGCAAAAGGCATGGGTCCGGCCTACACGTTTGCCCATAGTGGCTTCCGGGGGAATTCACAGCAGCACCTGCATATCCATGGAATGCGGGAGAGATTGCCCCTGCGAAAAGCGCTGGATGATGGAAAACTATCTTTGGATGCGGAGTTGCCGGAAATACAGCATGGTAAGACCATAGCCCGCTGGATGACAGGTGACCAGGCCAATAATACTGAACATTTTTCTGGAATACATATCACCGGTGAGAATCCTGCTGAATTTGAACACACCTTTAATAAGATTCTGAAATACCTGAGCAACAGTAATGTCTGCGGAGAAGGCGGCTACAATGTGGCTTATTGGGTGGACAATAATAACGATCTGCATTCCTTTATTTTCCCCAGAAATCAACATGCCAATGCACATCCTCGTTATGTGCCTGAAAAACAGAGATACGGCATTCTTGAAATGTGTGGATTGTTAATCATGGCTCCGGTGGATGATAAAAAAGTTGGAGAACCGGCAGAAGAGGATCTTGTCTCAATGAAGAAGAGGCCCTACGAGGATTTTGTAACCAGAGCCAGAAACGAGCTTACCCGACTTACCCCGGAGCAATGGCAAGAGCTGGCAACCAGTTCCCAAACACCGGCCAGTGCCCTGCCAGTGCTTACCCGGTAGGGAGGCTGCACGACAATATAATCGACATCGTTCATATTGCCGGTGTCATGCAGGTTCCTGCACCATTGATACGACCGAGTATTTTTGCAAATTTTAGAAAATCAGAGGACACTGTTTATACAAAGAAAAGAATACTATGTAACAGGTAATCCCAATGGCAGAGCACCACCAGCAGAAGATCGCACTTTTTATTGATGCAGATAATGCTCCCGCCAGGAAAATTGAGAAGATCCTCTCGGAAATGGCCAAGTATGGTGTCGTCAGCATCCGAAGAGCCTACGGCAACTGGAAGAGTCACACGGTCAAAGGGTGGGAGGAACAGCTTCACGAATACGCGATTCAGCCAATCCAGCAGTTTGATTTAACCAAAGGCAAGAACGCCACTGACATGGCCATGACCATCGATGCCATGGATACGCTCTACACCAGGAACATGGACGCTTTTTGCATTGTCTCTTCTGACAGTGACTTCACGCCGCTGATCATGCGGCTTCTATCAGCCGGTAAAGTGGTGTACGGCTTTGGTGAACGAAAAGCCCCATCCCCTTTCGTTAATGCCTGCTCCCGCTTTCTATACCTGGATGAACCCGGTGATGATCCTGAGAAGGTTGCTGCAAACGACAGGAAAAGTGGCCATGAATTGAAAGCCGATACCAAACTGATGAACCTGATCCGCAATGCCATCGATACAGAGCAGGACGACGATGGCTGGGCGTACCTTGGAAGGATCGGTGCCGTTATCGCTAACCAGGCTTCCTTTGATCCACGAAATTACGGTTATAAAAAACTGGGCGATCTGATCAGGGCTGTAGACCTGTTTGAAACTCAGGTGATGGATAATAATCAGATGTGTGTTCGTGATAAACGACGTGGTAACCATATCCAGAATGGTGGTCATTAGGACTTGATTAAGAGAGTACAGAAGCCACAGGCTAAACCTGATGGCTTCCAAACCAGGGATTGAAACGTCGAATAACCCCTGATTGATTTATACAGAAACAGGAGTGCTTTGTGGGTTGTTCACCTTTCGCCTTCGTGGCCTGCGCTGGTTTTCAGTAAACACACGCCCTGAGTCCATTCCCCCGGATCTTCTTCTTTCCTTACTCGGCCCTGCCTGCTGCTTACCTTCAGGTGCCTTACCACCCCTGGCATTATCCTGCCCGGGCCTGCCAGACGATTTTGCTTTTTTAGGTTTTTTAGGCTTCGGTGGCTTACCGGACAACTGAGTCACCGGAACCTCATTAACCGGCTCAAACCCGCCGATCATCTCCCTGGGTAACTGCTGATTGATCAACCGTTCAATGTCCCGGAGTTGCTTGCTCTCATCCGCACAGACCAGTGAAACTGCATGGCCATCCGCCCCTGCACGCCCGGTTCGCCCGATACGATGTACATAATCTTCCGGAACATTGGGCAGGTCGAAGTTCACCACCTGAGGCAGCTGGTCAATATCCAGCCCCCGGGCAGCGATATCCGTTGCCACCAGGGCCGTAATGTCGTTGCTTTTGAAATCAGCCAGGGCCCTGGTTCGGGCGCCCTGGCTCTTATTGCCATGAATCGCCGCTGCCAGAATCCCTTTACCTTCCAGATGACGGGTTAACCGGTTGGCACCGTGCTTGGTTCGGGTAAAAACCAGCACCTGTTTCCAGTTATTCTCTGTAATCAACCGGGTCAGCAGTGCCGGTTTTTTACTTTTATCCACCGGGTACACACATTGCCTTACCGTTCTGGCGGTTGTATTACGGGGAGAAACATCAATCTCTACCGGATGGTGAACAATGGTTTTTGCCAGCTGTCGTATGTCATCGGAAAACGTTGCCGAAAACATCAGATTCTGTCTTCGCTGGGGCAACAGCGCCAGAATACGACGAATATCGTGAATAAACCCCATATCCAGCATCCGGTCTGCTTCATCCAGAACCAGCACTTCCAGGTGTTTGAACTTCACCGCATTCTGGTTGTAAAGATCCAGAAGTCGCCCGGGTGTGGCCACAAGGATATCCGCACCACGTCTCAGATTCATCATTTGCGGGTTGATTTTGACCCCGCCAAAAACCACAGAAGAACGTACTGGCAAATGCCGACCGTAGGTGGCAACACTCTCTGCCACCTGGGCTGCCAGCTCACGGGTCGGCGTCAGAACCAGCGCACGAACCTGGTTGGGCCTTGCCCGCTCGCCACGACTGAGCAGCTCCAGTATCGGCAAGGTAAAACCGGCGGTTTTACCCGTGCCGGTCTGAGCCGCTGCCATGACATCCTGCCCAGCCAGAACCGCCGGTATGGCTTCTGCCTGGATAGGAGAAGGCTGCTCATAGCCCTGTTCGGTAACGGCTTGCAGAATCGGAAGAGAAAGCCCGAGGTTGGCAAAGGTCATGGAAATGTCTCATTAAGGGCCATACAAGTAAAACGACGGCCTGACTGGAGGGGGTGTGTAGCATACAGGCTGCAAGATAACAGGGCAAAATTGTTTTACCGCCAGTTACTGACGGCAGTTGTCGGGAGTTACTGAACAAGAAGTCAGAATGATTTCATATCGTCAGCTAATTATGTCTTTTATTTCAAATCAATCATCCGGGTGGGCAATAAGTAAACTAGCATGTTGGACATTCGGTCGTGACTTATGAGCAATGTTCGGGATTCTTTCAGTGCTACTGTCATCACGATGATAGCGTCCGGCAGATTGGCTCAGAGATGCTACATCTATTTGCTCGCTTAACATACGGCCAGATATGAATCATCAGGAGTATGACCGGAATGAATTATCTGAATGGCTTTGCCGGAGAATTTATAGGTACTTTTATTCTTGTTTTATTTGGCTGCGGTTCAGTGGCCGTGACGGTGTTATTTTCTGCCCATGCCGGACTCTTTCAGGTGGCCATGGTCTGGGGGCTGGCAGTCACACTGGCGATTTACGCTACCCGACGTCTTTCCTGTGCCCACCTTAATCCGGCAGTGAGCATTGCCATGGTGGTCAGTCGACGGATGTCCATGACACTGCTGCCCTGCTATCTGGTTGCCCAGTTTGCCGGTGCCTTTGTGGCAGCCGCTGTGCTTTACCTGCTCTTCTCCGGCTCAATCCTGCAGTATGAATTAACCCATGACATTGTCCGTGGCAGTGAGTCATCCATAGTCAGTGCCATGATGTTTGGTGAGTATTACCCCAACCCGATGGCCGGACAGGTCGCCTCCGTTTCCACAGTCAATGCCTTTTTTGCTGAATGTACCGGTACCTTTGCCCTGGTTTTTATGATTCTCGTCCTGACCGAAAGCTGCAACACTGGTCGACCTGACCAGGCCCTGGCTCCTCTGTTTATCGGTTTAACCGTAGCCGCCATTATCTCAATTATTGCGCCACTGACCCAGGCAGGACTCAACCCGGCCAGGGATTTATCACCCCGACTGCTGGCCTCACTGTTTGGCTGGGCTAGCGCCGCGTTTCCCGATCAGCATTATGGGTTTTTGACGGTATATGTCGTGGGTCCGATTACCGGGGGAGTCATGGCCGCTTTGTGTTTCATGGGCATTGTTGAGCCGCTGATGAAGAACACGGCAGTCGAGGAACATGGCAAAAGTGACATAACACAGTCCCGGACAAATAACGCCCCTATCGTGTACAGTAAACAAGGTGATAACAATGAATAGTCAGTCCACTAATCATCAGACCCTTAAAGAGTACTATGGCCATATTCTTGGCGGAACAAAGGATCTTAAAACCAACGCCTGCTGTTCCGATCCCTTTTCGATGCCAACCCACGTCCGCGCGATCCTGAACCAGATCGACCCGGCCATTACCGACCGGTTTTATGGCTGCGGATCGCCGATTCCATCGGCCCTAGAAGGATGCCGGGTGCTGGATCTTGGCTGCGGTACCGGCAGGGACAGTTATATTCTTGCCAGCCTGGTAGGGGAACAGGGCCAGGTTATCGGTATTGATATGACCGATGAACAATTGATGGTGGCCACCGGGCATATTCCCTCGATGATGGAGAAGTTTGGCTTTCACCAACCGAATATCGACTTCAGGCAGGGTTATATTGAAGATCTGCAAACCCCGGGGATAGAAGACAATTCCATGGATGTGGTGATTTCCAACTGCGTGATAAACCTTTCGCCCCATAAGGAAGAGGTATTCAGGGAGATTTTCCGGGTACTGAAACCCGGTGGTGAACTGCTTTTCAGTGACGTATTTGCCGGTCAGCGAATACCGGCCCCGTTAAAAGACGACCCGGTGCTAATGGGGGAATGCCTTAGTGGTGCTCTTTATATTGAAGACTTTCGTCGTCTGTTAACCGGGCTGGGTTACCCGGACTACCGGTTGCTTTCTGCCAGCCCGATCACCATTGCCAACCAGCAAATCGAGGAGAAAATTGGCAATATCGATTTTCAATCCCTGACTGTCCGGTTGTTCAAGCTGGATAACCTTGAAGATATCTGTGAAGACTATGGGCAGGTGGCCATTTACAACGGTACCGTAGCGGAATTCCCTCACTTTTTCCAACTGGACGACCATCACCGGTTTATCAATGGCAAACCGATGCTGGTCTGTGGCAATACCGCAGCCATGGTGCAGGATACCCGCTATGGCAGACACTTTACCGTGCATGGCGATCGAAAAACCCATTATGGCCCTTTTAACTGTCTGCCGACAGCCACTGATAACGGGCCTGATTGCACGACGACTGGTGGTTGCTGTTAAGGGCAAGCCCTACCCACTGCTCCATGAACCTGATAGATTACCAGGCTGGTAAGCTCGTTACTTACACTGTTTTCCTTCCGCTATTAGCAATGTTGTTAACCGGTTGCCAAATGCCCATAAAACCATCCACCGGGTTCTGCATGGTGCTGACCACCTGCCCCAATCAACAGGAAGCCGACACCCATGCCAGGGCCATCATCGAAAAGCGTCTGGCAGCCTGCGTTCAGAGCAGTCCAATTCACAGCTATTACCGATGGGACGGTGAAGTCCAATCAGACCCGGAAGTACTGCTTCGAATTAAAACCACTGATGAGCATTATCAGGCACTGGAGCAATACCTGAAAGCTGAACACAGCTATGATATGCCGCAGGTTATTCAGATACCCATAGAAAACGGCCTGACTGAGTACCTTGAATGGCTAAGGGACGAAACGACTGTCAATGGCCAGTAAAGATGGTCGGATAGCATCAAGGTTTTTGAAAATTTCACTTAGTGGGCAATGTTTTTATAGGTTCTAGACAACCTCTTTCAGCCGATACCACAGCATTCCAAGAGCCAGTAGCGGCGAACGGAAATAACGCCCACCAGGAAAGGTCATATGGCGAATATTGGCAAACACATCAAACCGTTCTGCCTGACCGGAAATAGCCTCAGCCAGCACCCTCCCTGCCATATGGGTGGCATTAACCCCGTGACCGGAATAAGCCTGGGCAAAGTAAATGTTTGACCCCAGTCGACCAATCTGGGGCATTCGGTTGGCACCGATCCCGATCATGCCTCCCCACTGATAGTCGATAGCGGTGCTTTCCAGCTGAGGAAAGACCTGCAACATCTTCGGACGGAGCGATGCGACAATATCTTTTGGATCGCGCCCGGAGTAATTGCACATACCACCAAACAACAGTCGTTTATCTGCAGAAAGCCGGAAGTAATCCAGCGCAAGGCTGACATCACAGATCGCCGTGTCTTGTGGTATCAGGTTTTGCCAGACCCTTTCCTCCAGTTTTTCCGTGGCTATGATATAACTGCCTGCGGGTAACACTTTCCTGCCAATCTCTGGTTCCAGGTTTCCCAGGTAGGCATTCCCTGCCAATACCAGTAACTGGCAGGTTACCGAGCCTTTAGCGGTTTCAACCCCGGGCAGGTTACCCTTATGGATTTTCACCACCGGCGAATGTTCGAAAAACTGCACCCCCAAACCCTCGGCTACACGTGCCTCACCCAGACAGAGATTCAGCGGATGCAGATGACCACTGCCCAAGTCCAGCATTCCGCCAATATACCGGTCAGTGTTGACATATTGTTTGATATCATCTTTTGATAACAGCCGAAGCTCATGGGGATAATGACGTGTTTTCAGAGACTCATAATCTTCCGTAATACCGGCCATCTGTTTTGGCTTGATGGCCGCATCCACATAGCCCATTTTCAAGTCACACAGAATGCCGTATTTCCGAATCCGCTCGCGCACCAGCTCAACAGCCTCGAACCCCATCCGGTGGATGGCCTCAACCCCGTCAGTTCCGATCTGGTGGCGAAACTGCTCCGGCTCTTCTCCAATCCCCCGAATCAGCTGACCACCATTTCGCCCCGTTGCCCCCCAACCGATTTTCCGGGCCTCCAGAACCGCTACGCGAAAGCCACGCTCAGCCAGCTCCAGGGCGGTGGCAACGCCAGAGAAACCGCCGCCCACCACACAGACATCAACGGACAGGCTGCCTTCCAGTACCGGGTATTCGGTTTCAACATTCCGTGAAGCGGCATAGTATGAGTCCGCATGTGCGTCGGTGTGGACAGGTGCTTTGGGTTTCATGGGTCATTGCCTGTTTTTATATTGCCACTTTTTCAAGAAGGGGCTTCCCCGTGAACTATTCCCCAGGATCCCGGATATATCAAGGGAATTTTCAGGCTGTACCAGGGTCAAATGAGTACTAACGTGAACCAATGACGAGCTTTTTTTATGTCAACTCCCATCAGACTGGAATCAGGCCTGCAACCTTCACCATTGGGCACCAATACGCTACCGGATATCGGTGGAGCAACAATCAGTCCTGCGACATATCATCATTATTCGGTTAAACCGGGAAGTGGAGATAGTGGTGATAGTGGAAATAGTGGAGTAGCCATCGCCGGTAGATCAGTGGACCTTACGGCACCTGAAAGGACACCTATCAATAAAAGAGCCAGTTGCCACTCCCCTTCACTGAGTACAACCGAAAAGGCGATAGTACAACTCTTGCCAATGGCTGAACCGGTGGAAAGTACAAAAATCAACGAAGGTGAGTGTGCCCGGGTAAAAAAATTATCGGATGGACAGCAAACCGTCGCAGTGAAGTTGTTAAAGGATGAGATAATCAATATGGAACGGAAACACCTTCGAGAAAAAAAGGGAGAAGTGTTGGGGCTGAATTTGCCCAATCACCCCAATATTGTGGAAACGCTGGCTATTTTGATACAGCACGAAGCTAACAACGAATATCGTTTGATTAAACAGAGCGTTCCTGATTTTTCACTGTCTTGCTACAAGATCCTGGCCTGTGTTCTCGAATATGTTGATGCCTCTGATCTATGTGACAGCATTTCGGATGAAAAAGCCCAACCAGGTTTCCAACTTGCTGTTGATGTTGGCAGAAAAATCTGTGACGCATTAATGTGTATTCATGAACAAGATATGGTTCATCGGGACATCAAGCCTGAGAATATACTATACGCCCCCCCGGAAGCCCCCGGCGAGGAAAGCACGGTAAAACTCACCGATATGGGGTTCACCAAACAACTGAAACAGGGCGATTATACCAGAACCAGCTGTGGCACTCCTGATTATACTGCCCCCGAAATCATCTTTGATAAAAAACATGATCACACCGCAGACGCCTGGTCACTCGGCGTTCTTCTCTTTGTCTTATACACAGGCGGCCGATTATACGACTCAGATGATGAGTTTTCAGTTTTGAAGGAAATTAACAGGTTCAGCCAAAAAAATGAGGCAGAGAAAAGGTTATACATGCTGTCAAAAGACAGATCTATCAGTCCTGAATTGTTGAACATCATACTTTCGCTGTTTCAAAAACCGAAACAGCGAATGACAGTGAAAGCAGCAAAAGAAGCGTTGGACAGGTTGCAGGTTTCAAAGCAGTGAAATCCAGGTGGATTTCAGCTCCGTGTATTTATCAAAGGCATGGAGCGACTTATCCCGGCCATTACCGGACTGCTTGAATCCACCAAAAGGCACCGTCATGTCGCCACCATGATAGTTATTGATAAACACTGAACCGGCCCTGAGTCGCCTGGATACCCGGTGCGCCTTGCCAAGGTTACCGGTCCATAGCGCTGCTGCCAGGCCATAGTCAGTATCATTGGCGATGCGGATTGCCTCTTCCTCATCTTTAAAGGAAATAACGGACAGCACCGGACCAAAGATTTCTTCCCGGGCAATGGTCATCTGATTATCAACCTGGTCGAAAACCGTGGGTTCGATATAGTACCCCCCCGTTTCCTCCATAATCCGGCGTCCCCCCATCACCAGCTTTGCGCCTTCCTGCTTTCCGGTCTCGATATAGCGGAGCACATTATCAGTCTGGGTATCATCGACGATGGCACCTGAGGTGGTTTCAGGGTCCAGGGGGTGCCCGGGTCGCCAGGTTGCCATGTGTTTTCCCAGCAATGATATAAATTCGTCGTGTATTGAGGCTTCAACCAGCAGTCGCGACCCGGCAGTACACACTTCGCCCTGGTTATAGCCAATGGCCATGGCGGCATAGCTGGCCGCTTTTTCAAGATCGGGTGCATCAGCAAAAATAATATGCGGGCTTTTACCACCAGCCTCCAGCCATACCCGCTTCATATTCGACTCACCGGCATAGATCATCAGTTGCCGGGCAACTTTGGTAGAACCGGTAAACGCAAGACAATCCACATCAGGATGCAGTGCCAGCGCTCTTCCTGCAGTGTGGCCAAAACCGGGCAGCACCTGTAAAATGCCTTTGGGCAGACCGGCCTCTTCGGCCAGCTGGGCAACTCTGATCGCCGTCAGTGGTGACTTTTCTGAAGGCTTGAGAATCACACTGTTACCGGTTGCCAGTGCGGGCCCCAGTTTCCAGCAGGCCATGCTTAACGGGAAGTTCCAGGGAACAATGGCCGCAACGACTCCGACCGCCTCCCTGGTAACCAGGGCCAGGCTATCCTCACCAACTGGTGCCACTTCGTCGTATATTTTATCGATGGCCTCGGCACACCAGCGAATACAGTTGGCGCTGCCGGGAATATCATCGCCAAGCGCATCGTTGATGGGCTTACCCATATCAATAGATTCCAGCAGGGCCAACTCGTCCAGGTGCTCGTCAATTTTGCTGGCAAAGGCATGAAGGACTTTTTTGCGGCCAACCGGAGATTTGCGGGACCACACGCCAGAGTCAAATGTTGAACGGGCCAAAGAAACCGCACGATTTACATCGGCTTCATCACAGCTGGCGACACAGGTCAGAAGTTTCCCATCCACAGGTGAGATGCAACCAAAGGTGTCGCCACTGACTGCATCGGTGTACTCACCGTTGATCCAGGCCTGATTGCGGATCTCAAGCCCATCGGCCATCGCCTGCCATTGCGCGCGCGTTCTGGTCGCCATAACGGCTCCTGTTGTTATTGTTTGAGGGCATTGTTTGAGGGCATGCGGTAAATAATCGCACATTAACGAAATGCAGTGCTTGATTCAATATAGAATGTTTGAAATATTGTGCACTCTGTTTGAAATGATGTACGCCTCTGATAACACTGACTTCACCGGACTGGTTGCAGCTATTGAGCTTGCACCGGAACAGGGCAAGCCCGGAGAGCGAGGCTACAAAACGTTTATACACGCCTATGAAAATGGCGTGCTCGTGCGCTGGACCGGTGATATTCTGGCCATCTCACCTCCGCTGATTATTGAGCCTGACCATATCGACCAGCTGGTATCAGCACTACGGGAAGGCATCCTGTTTTACCGTCGGGTGGGGTGAACAACTTTCCTGCTATTTTTAACTCTTACGAACAACAGTGAACAACAGAAGAACAACGGATTAACTGAAAAAACGGGTCAGCAATAATTGAAAGCAGACATGCCCCAGATAGACACCAACAATTCCCATAACCCCCGACAGCACCGGGGGCGCCGGTATTGGTAAGCGGAAAAAACTGAAGAGCATGCCTACGGCAAAACCAGTGATAGTAGCAAGGAGGGCTTCGTTCATCAGGTGGCACCAGAAAAACACTAAGGCCGTCTTATAGTAGTCCATGAACATCTACTCTGATGCCTTGATCATAAAGAAGATAAGCCTTGAACCACCAGGACACAGAGGCACCAGGAAAAAATGTCGAGTATAAAAACAGATATCCGCCCGCTGGTCGGCGTTACTGCAGATACCACAATGGATGGCCTGCACCGGGTGCATCAGGCTGGAGAAAAGTATCTTGCCTCGGTTGTCCATGGTGCAAATGCCATTCCGGTGATTATCCCCTCTTTACCGGTAGCCCTGAATAGTCAGGACATTCTTGAACAGCTGGATGGCCTGCTGGTTACCGGAGGTTATTCCAATATAGAGCCATGGCGCTATGGTGGTGCAACGGCTAGCGCCGATGCTTCAACAGAAAGTACACATGAAGATGCCCAAAGAGATAACACAACACTGCAACTGATCCCTGATGCCATAACACTGGGTATTCCTTTACTGGGCATTTGTCGTGGGCTTCAGGAACTGAATGTGGCGTTCGGTGGAACACTGCACCAGAAGTTGCATGAAACCGGCCAATTTCAGGAACACCGTGAAAATAAAAAAGCACCTTTAGATGTGCAATATGGGCCTGCACACCCTGTCATCATAGAATCCGGCGGCATTCTTGCTGCCATTGCCGGTACTGGTGAACAAATGGTGAATACGGTTCATATGCAGGGTATTGACCGCCTGGGAAAAGGACTGAAAGTGGAAGCCCGGGCACCCGATGGGCTTATCGAAGCCATTTCCGTGCAAAACAGCAAAAACTTTGCACTTGCCGTTCAGTGGCACCCTGAATACCGGGTTTCCGATAATCTGCTTTCCATGACGATCTATCAGGCATTTGCCGAAGCCTGTCGCACACGCCATTTCCATCGATTAAATCGTCATCACTAAGTACTAACAACAAGCAAAGATACTATGAAAAAGCTGGCCAGCTGGTTAAAGGAACAGAGAATCACCGAGGTTGAAGCGGTTATATCCGACTTTACCGGTATCGCCCGTGGCAAGATTATGCCCAGCAGTAAATTTATTGCTGAAAAAGGCATACGCCTGCCGGAAAGTGTGCTCATTCAAGGCGTTACCGGGGATTACGTCGATGATGAAATCTACTATGAACTGATGAACGCGGCTGAAATCGATATGATTCTCAAACCCGATGAGTCTGCAGTCCATATGGTACCCTGGGCACTGGAGCCAACAGCGCTGGTTATCCATGACTGTTACGACAAGCAGGGTAACCTGATCAGCATGGCACCCAGGGCGGTGCTGAAAAACGTTCTGGCGCTTTATCAAGCCAAAGGCTGGAAGCCCGTCGTGGCACCTGAACTGGAATTTTACCTGACTAAACGCACCGCCAATCCGGACCACCCTTTGCAGCCACCGGTTGGGCGATCCGGGCGTCCTGAGTCCGGCCGCCAATCCTATAGCATTGACGCTGCCAATGAATATGACCCTCTCTTTGAAGATGTTTACGACTGGTGTGAAGAACAGGGGCTGGATGTGGACACCCTGATCCATGAAGAAGGTGCGGCCCAGATGGAGATCAACTTCCGTCACGGTGATGCCCTGTCCCTGGCAGACCAGGTGTTTATCTTTAAACGCACCGTGCGGGAAGCGGCATTAAAGCACGATATCAATGCCACTTTTATGGCAAAACCCATCAGTGGTGAGCCGGGCAGCTCCATGCACCTGCACCAGAGTATCCTGGATAAAAAAGGCAACAACATCTTCAGCAACGAAGATGGTTCTCCCAACAAGAAGATCTTCCACTATATTGGCGGACTTCAGAAGTATGTCTCTGAAGCCATGCCGCTGTTTGCGCCGAATGTAAACTCCTACCGTCGTTTTCTCAGGGATACCTCTGCGCCGGTAAACCTGGCCTGGGGTATTGATAACCGTACCGTCAGCCTGAGAATTCCTGACTCATCAGCAGCCAACCGCCGTGTTGAAAACAGGCTGGCAGGCGCTGACGCCAACCCATACCTGGCCTTTGCTGCATCGCTGCTCTGTGGTTACCTGGGCATGATTAATGAGGAAAAACCAACCGAAGCCGTCACCGGAAATGCCTCTGACGACTCTAACGACAAAAGACTTCCACTCAACCTTGAGGAGGCCCTTGAGCTGATGGAACAAAGTGACATTCTCAAAGAGACCCTGGGCAGACGGTTTGTTCGTTCCTATGTTGAAGTCAAGCGTGCTGAATACCAGCACTTCAAAGAGATTATCAGCTCCTGGGAGCGTGAATATCTGCAGATGACCGTTTAAAAAAACCAATAATAATAAATGCAGGAAGAACAATATGAGCTACACCATCTCTGAGCCAACAAGGGTCGAGTCGGTAAAGAGCGCGGAAACTATGGCAAAGCCAGAGCAGTCAACAGCGGAAAGACAGCATATAAATCACAACCATCACCTGCACCCATTTGCTGATAACGGTGCCCTGAAAAAAGAAGGGGCAAGGATTATTGAGAGTGCCAGGGGAGTTTACCTGTACGACAGTGAACACAATAAAATTCTTGATGGTATGGCCGGGCTCTGGTGCGTCAATATTGGTTACGGCCGACAGGAACTGGTAGCAGCAGCCTGCAATCAGATGAAGGAGTTGCCTTACTACAACACCTTTTTTAAAACCACCCATAACCCGGCCATTCAACTGGCTGAGAAACTGGCAGAGATCACCCCCGGGCATATGAACCATGTATTCTTCACCGGATCGGGATCAGAGTGTAACGATACTGTGCTGCGCATGGTTCGTCATTACTGGGCCAGCAAAGGCCAGCCAGATAAACAGGTGATTATCAGCCGGGAAAATGCCTACCACGGCTCTACCGTTGCCGGTGCCAGCCTGGGTGGCATGAAACCCATGCACAAACAGGGCGGACTGCCTATTCCCGGTATCGTCCATATCCAGCAGCCTTACTGGTATGGTGAGGGAGGTGATCTCACCTCTGAAGCCTTTGGAGTAAAAGCAGCACAGGCTCTGGAAGAAAAAATTCTTGAACTGGGTGAAGACAAGGTAGCGGCATTTATTGCTGAGCCTATCCAGGGAGCCGGTGGCGTTATTGTTCCTCCAGACACCTACTGGCCAGAGATCAGGCGCATTCTGGATAAATACGACATTCTTCTTGTGGTCGATGAAGTGATCTGTGGTTTTGGTCGTACTGGCGAATGGTTTGGCAGTGATTACTATGGCCTCAGGCCAGATCTCATGCCCATGGCCAAAGGCATGTCCTCCGGCTACCTGCCTATTGGTGGGGTTATGGTGAGTGACCGGGTTGCAGAAGTGGTTCAATCCAGTGGCGACTTTAACCACGGTTTCACCTATTCAGGTCACCCGACGGCTGCTGCGGTTGCCCTGGAAAACATTAGAATTCTGCAAAACGAAAAGATCATTGAAAAAGTGAAAGCGGAAACCGGCCCTTACTTGCAGAAACGCTGGGCTGAACTGGCAGACCATCCACTGGTGGGTGAAACCCGTGGTGTTGGTATGGTTGCTGCGCTGGAGATAACCAATAACAGGGAGGCAAGAACCCGTTTTGATGATGAAGGCTCTGCAGGCACTGTCTGCCGTGATTTCTGTTTTAAAAATGGTCTGGTGATGCGGGCAGTTGGCGATACCATGATCATCTCACCGCCACTGATTATCAGCCATGCTGAAATTGATGAATTAGTGACCAAAGCCCGTAAATGCCTTGATTTAACCCTGGAGTACTTCAACAACGGGAAGCAATAAATTATTTGGACGTACTTATCAACAAAGGCGCCCACAGTAAAAATACAATAGCGCAACACAACAATAAGAGAGAAAGGCATAACCATGATCAGACATCTGGGAAAGTCTCTGGTTTCAGCAGCCATCGGCTGTGCCTTTATTGGCTCTGCTTTTATCGGCACAGAATATCACCAAAACCTGGTTCATATGACACAGTTTGTACGATGAAAGCCTCACCAACTGTCCGGAGGTCAGCGTCAGCGTGTCGCGCTGGCCAGAAGCCTGGCGAAACAGCCTCAACTCCTGCTTCTTGATGAACCTATGGGAGCCCTATGCGACGGTGGTCATCTCATCCCGCCTGCAGGAAGTGGATCGTTCCATAGAGGAAGCCGCCATGGACCTGGGAGCAACCCCATTCAAAGCGTTCTTTCAGATCACCCTGCCCGGTATTGCCCCCGCTCTGGTAGCTGGCTGGCTACTGTCTTTTACTCTTTGCTTAAAAAAACAATATTAATTAAACCTGAAAAAGGTAGTTTCAATAATCAATTCAAAAACCGATAAATTAAGGTGCTTTCGCAGGCAGTTGCCCGTTTATTAATCTACACTGACATGTGGTTGTTAAATCCGTTGCCCTTCAAGTTGCTACTACTTTGCTGAGCGTATCAGCTCGCTCCAGTAGCACGGTTTTTCTGTGCTACCGGTGCCATCGTTATTTTCCGCCGCAAAGCTAAAAGCTAGTTGAACCCCTTCGGGTTTACCCTTTTACGTCGTAAGTTTGTATCCACTTCCCCCTCTCACATCGTGCGTTGCCATGAAAAAAATACATCTGTTTCCTGCCTGCTCCTTTTGGATTATGGCGGCGCTTGCAGAAACCACCAGCCAAAGCAATGACTTTAAACATTGGGCCAGAGACAACTGTCGTGATACGGTAGGTGATGTGTTTATCTACCATAACAATTACACAGGGAAGACCAATTATTTCCAGCTGGCTACCCTGGGCCCGAACGGCGGACTTTGCCCTTACTTCCCAACCAATGAAACCAGTAGTTTCTACTGGCAATACTTGCCAGATGAAGCCGCTGCAGAGGCAGCCGCTGCGGCAAACGCAACTTTGCAGAAACGGCCGCCCATCACGCTGGCGCAAATTGATCACCCTCCCTCTGTCACTCCGCCAAAAACACCGGCTACGACTTTATGGTGGCCATGGCAGAAACCAGTGAAGAGGGAACAACCTGGGAGGCTCACGTCTATGATGTGAAGAGCAAGGAGACAACGTTAATTGGTCGTGTAACAGTGCCATCGTCCACTGGGATTGAACAGGGGCCTGCTGTAGCGTTTGACGAATATTTTGCCTGGCTGTCGCATCGATGCCCTACCCAGCCATTTTCAGAAATCCTGTTCTTCACACCCACTTATTACTACAAGGGCCAGCCTCACAACGGTCATATTACATCGCTTAATCTGAATAACAATTGTAATGCCAGGTTCTTCTCTGACCACAGTAGCTACGTCTATATTGAAGCTGGGTATAAAGAAAAGCCAGAAACGGACCAGATCAATAAGCCGAATTCAAAAGAAACGGGGGAAGGTAAACAGTGATTTGAAATGCCTGTTTTAAAGTTCTCCTTCATACGTGCATGGATGTATTGGACATATTCTCTGAGGTCATCAAATGCAAATTACAACATCCACCTTGCCAAATACTTTCCCTTCTCAGGTAACTTCTTCACACTCCCGGGAAAACACAAAAACGTCAGGTATCGCTGTCAGCCATGAGCAGAGGGATGCCAGTTGCCGCCATAGCCCAACTCAAAAGCCAGAACACAAAGTGATTTCTGACTACAGTGTAAAGCAGCTTGCCGATAGTGCCCTGCAGGCCGGAACGGGGCTGATGCGTGGTGCAGCGGGTTTTGCGTTTAACCAGGTGATGGCCTCACCGTATATTGATGGTGTTGCCCCCGGGCTTAAAACACTGCTCAGGCTTGCTGTTTTTTATCATCAATTGCAACCGGCCGGGGCGGCATGCGCTCCTGACCGATTCAACTGTGCCAACGAAGAATGTATCCCTATCGATTATTCCTGCAATGGGCATGATGATTGTGGCGATAACTCGGATGAGCGGGCGGATTTATGCACTCAGGACAAATGTGAAGAGCTAGGTCGGTTTTACTGCGACAACAAAAAGTGTATTGACCTCCGTTGGGCCTGTGATGGGGTTTATGATTGTGATGATAATTCGGATGAGGGGGGGGATTTCTGCACTCAGGACAAATGTGAAGAGTTAAAGCGTGATTTCCAATGCGACAACAGATGTATTTCTCGCAATTTCGTGTGCGATGGGGATATTAATTGTTTTGATCATTCTGATGATCGGGCAGATTTATGCACCCGGGACAAATGTGAGGAGTTAGGCCGTGATTTCCTCTGCGGCGACAGCACCAGATGTATTCCTCGCCATTTCGTGTGCGATGGGGATATTGATTGTAGTGACAACTCTGATGACCGGGCGGATTTATGCACCCGGGACAGATGTGAAGAGTTAGGACGTGATTTCCTTTGCGGCAACAGCACATGCCTTCCTCGCGCTAAGTTGTGCGATGGGTATATTGATTGTAGTGACAACTCTGATGAACGGGCGGATTTATGCACCCGGGACAGATGTGAAGAGTTAGGACGTGATTTCCAATGCGACAACAGCAAATGCATTCCTCGCAATTGGCTGTGCGATGGGCATAAGGATTGTTTTGATCTCTCGGATGAGCGGGCGGAATTATGTGATACCGACTCCTCAGTTTATGCCTGGTTTGCTTTACCCGCTGTTTTGACAGCAGGAGCCATCTATGGAATCTGTACCTATGCAAGCTATAAGACTCTCAGGCAGGCAAATCCGGACTCATCGACAACACCTTTATTGTTGAACGCACTCAGGCATCCGTTGCAATTCCGGCAGCCTCATCAACCCGCAGCTACAGCGGAGACATCGACAAGTTCCGGGAGAGTTAATAATCCGGTAGAACTGCTGGAGCTACAGAACCTCTGATAGCATAGATCAGAAGCCCAACCCACTGTGGCTGATTAGCCACAGTGGGCGGTAAATGACAAAAACCCAATTTTCGTTGTCTACACTCGATTTGCACATCTTTTATGCCTGGTCATTATGCCTGGCCATGGTCAGTTTTCTTGCACTCCAATTCATAACTAAAATGCAAATATCCCGTTAACCCAAGCCATTGACCTCATAATAACCAACTACAATTCAATACAGGATTCATCAATGTATTTACCATCCAACATTTCTCTCAATCCCGGCCTCCAGGGTTTTAGTCCGGATCACTCATCCAATGCCGGAATCACTGATATTTTACCGTCGGGGAATGATTCAGCAGCTGGTGTAAACAATGTGCTGGCTTCAGAGACTGTCGGGTTAGTTTCCACAGGAACAGATAATAAAGTTAATCGCCTGTCGTTACAGGATAGAGTCATTTCTATTCCATCAGTTGATAATGTTAAACAGGGTTCTAATGGTTTTCGAAAAAGGCTTAAGAAGAATGAAGAACCGCCATCCCCCACCACCCTTGAAATATTACAACAGGCTAATAAAATCCAATCCATCCTGGCCAATGAACTTGATAAATATTTATTCATTCAGCAGTTAACCAGCCGGACTGGACTATCAATATCAGAAGCTGAAAAAGAAATGAACCGCTTTTCAAAAAAACTGGGGAATACCCAGTACCATTGGGATTATATAAAATCAAACATTGAACATATAGCGAACGACCATAAACATATTTTCAGCACTTTACACGCTATTGAAGTCAATACCAATCTGGCAGAAAGGCGTGTTGACAGCATTGAAACAAGACACGATAAAACCGCAGCCATCCTGGAACATATCAACAGGGAAGAAAACAAAGCCATTATCATGGAAAAACTTTGTGAAGCACTCAAGAAGCCACGACATGACGTTGAAATTCTTTTTCAACGCTTTATCTGCGAAGCAGAAAAACCGAAATCAACGTTTCATGCGGTAATGACAGGACTTTGTCTTTTCAGTGCTTTTGGCAGATACAGCAGTTTTATTCTGGATAGGCAATCCACTGCCAGTGAAATTATTGTGACGTTGATTGGTTCTTTCAGTACTGCGGCATTAACATTAGATGGGGTTTCAGCCGCTCCTGCCAACTGGGAAGAGTATTCAACAAAACTTTCCCAGGCACAGAAAACCTTCAATAAATGTTATTTCCCTGCATTATTCCTGGCCACGGCCAGTGACATGGCAAGAGTTGGCATTGCTGCCCATAAAGAATTTGGGCTTACTATTGCCATTCTGGGTACGGCATCAGAAGGTATTACCATGCTGGCAATTGGCTGTGAAGCGCTCAATCTGCTCTACAAAGCCGGAGAAATAATGAGCAAGGCAGAGCAATGTCATCTTGCTGCTGAAAATATTCTGACCACTGACCTCGTTCAAGCCGCTGCCATTGCTTCTCTGGTTTCGGCCTATGCTTTACCGCTGGGCGTTGAACAATGGACCAATGATCTCCCGGAACTCATTCTGCCAGAATCATGGGCCTTTTCTTATGCTGCTCAAGTGGCAAAAATTGTCATAATGTCTCCTCACGCCCTGGTTAATACCATTATTGAAACGTATATGACGGCGACATTTTTAGTGTCAATCAAAAGGGTAATATTTGAAACCGCTCGCTTAATGTCTGCTTTTGGCAAGAAAAAAGCGGGCAAAGAAAACCAGCTGACCGACTCAGAAAAACGTATCTCTGATAAAATCGATAAAATTCTGAAAACACTTGAGACTGTACCAAACTCAAGACCGGGCAAGGTCGCTCTTGCCAAGGCACTCCTGGGCCTGGCAGGTAGCTTAACCGTTGGCAGTTTTGCGTTTTACAGTGTATTTGTCTATCAAATGGGCCTCAGTGCTGATACTCGGGAAAGGGCTGAGTCATTCAGGGTGATGGCCAGCGAAACCCGTTTAAACGGCACTTTGCATCCGGGCGTATCCCCTGTCCAACTCGATGGGTTGGCAAGATGGGCTGACAGTGATGCCACTGTCAATGAATTTGCTGCCGGGACAACCATGATAACGCAGTTTATGGAAGCGTTTAGCCTGATAAAAGGGGCGGGGATGGTTTTGGGCGTTGGTAAGGCACTTTATCAGGTATGCCGTGGAACTCAACCTGTGAAGCCAGATCAGCTTCGCAGGGCACTGGAAGTGTCTTCTGAAGAAAAGCTGGATGAAATTTTAGCCATTTTTCAACAACAGGGTTCTCTTTCCAGGGAGTTGGTAGAATACAAAATTACAACGGTTTGATCCGCCAGGCCTTTACCTTCCTGTAAGGGGAAGGGTTATGCTTACCCCATGATTGAATCAGCCAATATCAGAATTGCCACAGGAGCATAACCCATGACTGCCAGAGAAACCGAGCTGCGATTGAGTGGTCTTCGCTGTGCCGGCTGTGTTGGCAAGGTAGAAAAGGCCCTGCTTGCGGTTACCGGTGTTACTGAAGCCAGTGTTAATCTTGCTGACCGTACTGCAAGGGTTGTCGGAACCGCTTCTTCAGATGAATTAGTAAGTGCCGTAGAAAATGCTGGGTTCAAAGCAAGGTTTCCCGGCACAGTTCAGAGCCTTGAGGATGATTCATTCGAGCAACAACAGGCGCAGCAGGAAGCAGACGACAGGCGACGTTATCACTATCTGCTGAAACATAGCGCCATAGCCCTGGGTCTTGGGATACCGCTGATGATCTGGGGAATGGTCACCAAACAGATGGGCGTCAACAACCTTCAGGAGCAGATGGCCTGGGGCGTGGTTGGCGTGGTTACCGGATTGATTCTGTACTTCTCGGGTGGACACTTTTTCACTGGCCTGTGGCAATCCCTGAAACATCGTAATGCCAATATGGACACGCTGGTAGCCCTGGGCACCGGCGCGGCCTGGCTGTTTTCCATGATTGTTGTACTGTTTCCAGAGTGGCTGCCGGCCAATGCACGACATGTCTATTTTGAAGCTTCCGCAATGATTATCGGCCTGATCAATCTGGGCCACGCCCTTGAACTGAGAGCCAGGGGCAAAACCAGTGAAGCGGTCAAACGCCTGCTTGGGCTTCAGACTAAAACAGCGCGGGTGATTCGTGACGGAAAAGAGCTGGATATCCCTGTGCAACAGGTGCATAAAGGCGATACGCTGCGGGTGCGCCCTGGAGAGAAGATTCCGGTGGATGGGCGCATTGTTGGCGGTAACAGCTTTGTGGATGAATCCATGCTGACGGGTGAGCCTGTCCCCGTGGAAAAGCGTGCAGGTGATGCCATTACCGCCGGTACCCTGAATAAAAATGGCTCACTACTGTTTACCGCAGAAAAAATAGGCAGTGAAACGACACTCGCCCAGATTATTGCCCTGGTAAAAAAAGCCCAGAGTTCAAAGATGCCAATAGCCCGACTGGCCGACAAAATCTCCGGCATCTTTGTTCCTTCAGTTATTTTGATTGCCATGATAGCTGCAGCTGTCTGGTTTTTTGCAGGGCCAGAGCCCAGGGTTGCCCATGTGCTGGTGGTCACCACCACAGTTCTGATCATTGCCTGCCCCTGTGCTCTGGGCCTTGCCACCCCCATGTCAGTCATGGTCGGCGTGGGCAAAGCCGCGGAACTGGGCATTCTGATCCGCAAGGGTGATGCATTGCAACAGGCCAGCAAGCTGACGACGCTGGTCCTGGATAAAACGGGCACCATCACAGAAGGCCGCCCTACTGTTACCAGGATTGCCACTCTTGAGCCGTACACCGAAGTCGAACTGTTAACCCTGGCAGCCAGTCTGGAACAAGGCTCTGAACATCCCCTTGCTGAAGCGATTGTGGCATCCGCCAAGTCAAGGCAGATAGCACTGAAAGCCATTGAAGGTTTTCAGGCCATTCCCGGTCACGGTGTATCAGGAAAAGTCGATGGTCAGGTATTGCTGCTGGGTAATAAAAAGCTGATGATCGACCATGGCTTCAATGTTGAAAGTCTGGTCGATAAAGCTGAACAACTGGCAGAACAGGGGCAAACCCCGATATTTATGGCCATTGATCACCACCTGGCTGGCATTATCTCGGTTTCCGACCCCATCCGCTGCGACTCGCAGGCCGCGATCAAACGGCTTCATAAACTGGGCATTAAAGTGGTTATGCTCACCGGTGATAACCGGTTAACGGCACAGGCCATTGCCAGGCAGGCTGGCATTGATGAATTCCATGCTGAAGTTCTGCCTGAAGATAAAGCCGCGCATGTGCAACAGCTGCAGCAACGGCTATCCGGGAAGGGTCATAAGGTAGGGATGGCAGGTGACGGCATCAATGATGCCCCGGCCCTGGCCCAGTCCGATGTTGGCTTTGCCATTGGCACAGGGACTGATGTTGCCATTGAATCTGCGGATGTGACCCTGATGGGCGCTTCCCTTCACGGTGTGGCAGATGCCATTGAGCTATCAAAAGCCACACTGAGAAACATCAAACAGAACCTGTTCGGTGCATTTATCTACAACTCACTGGGAATCCCCATCGCTGCCGGTATTCTGTTCCCCTTCACGGGCATGCTGCTCAATCCGGTCATTGCCGGGGGTGCCATGGCACTGTCATCGGTCACCGTGGTGTCCAATGCCAACCGGTTAAGGTGGTTCAAACCGTCAGCCCATAAACAATCGCATTGCCAATCAGGTTCCCCAGGCACCGTTTAAGCGCCAGCGGCCTGGCGGTGATTTTAACGCCTGTCACCTTCAGGATGATTCAGGAATGTGTATGCAGCCAGGCTCTCTGTCCAATCGATTGGACAGCCAGGGTAATGTCATTAAGCATTCTTTCCAGATCGAATAGGAAGTTTGCAAGGGCAAAAAATTGCAGATCACGTTGTCTGATCAAGAAGGTCGATCACACGTTCACCCAGTGTTTCAGGCATTGTATCGGTCGACACTTCCAGATGTCGCCTCAGCTCCCCTCTTCCCAACAGCCCTGATAACATGCCTTGCAAACCCCGTTGCCGACGATCAACTTCAAACCAGAGTTTCAGCTGTTGCCCATCCCGCCAGGCAACGATTTCAAGCTCTCGCCAGCGCCCAAGAAACTTCCCGGATACCGGTACAAACTCAAACTCCTGAACAAACGGCAGTTCAAAGCCCACGGCTGCCTCGCATTCAGCCTGGCGCAGCTGCAAACCTGCCCTGGTGAGAGCATCAAACAGACCGGCCATCAATGCATCCGGCCTGACTACCAGCAGGTCAGTATCTGAAGGGTCAATGGCAAACTGGATATCCAGTCCGGTTTCCAGCCATACCTTACCCTCGCCAAGGGTAATGGGTGTGTTATAGGGCAAAATAAAGCTGGCATTGAATATTCGCTCTTCATCCGGAGCAATCATAAAAGTTTCTGGCAATGACCAATGGCTCAAAGAGCAGGTTTGTTTAACCTTTTCAGTAACGGTCCCTTCATCGCCTCCTTTACGCTTTTCCAGCTCTGCAAAATACTGGCAGCAGATATTCAGGTAGATATTATCAATCTGTTGTTCAGCCGCGCCCCCTTTAACCCGAATGGTGAAATCCACCTGTTTACCGGGAATCAGCTCTGGCTGCTCGAGTACGGCATCCACTTTTGCGGCACCTATAGACAGCGACGCCATTGCTTTTTTCAGTAGAGACATAGATATACGACGACTACACGATAACTGTACAAGAACAAAAAAACAGGAAATCAGTTTGGCCAGTGCAACTGACCATTGATGACCAGAACACAATCCATACCTGCGGCAGCAGCGGCCTCCCGGCCAAGTTCGGTATCTTCAAAAACCAGGCATTTCTCCGGCTCAACACCCAGCTGGACAGCAGCCTTGAGAAAGGTTTCCGGGTGTGGCTTGCCATGGGCAACATCGGAAGCCGTAACCAGGGCGTCCAGGCGTTCCAACAGTCCAACACCAGCCAGCAGTTCCTCGGCATGAGGACGGATAGCGCCAGTACCTACCGCTAATTTCTTATTGCCTTCACAGTGGGCAAAAACAGCGTAGGTCTCATCAATCAGGACCGGCCCGCTGTAAATCTCTGTCCAGATAAGACATTTGGTTTCAGCAATAACGCTGGAGTCCTGCGGCAAATTATAACGCTGCCTGACCAGTTCCGCCGTCCGCTCAGTAGAGACACCACCCAGAGAGTGATGCCACTGGCGGTCAAAAGGAAATTCATATTTCTCGGACACCCTGCGCCATGCCTCAAGATGAGTGGGCATAGAGTCAATGAGTGTGCCATCCATATCAAAAATAATGGCATCGTAACTGGCAAGTTTATCTGGCATGGAGCGCTATTTTCCGTTGATAGTGGCCGATTTTTCACATGAGAAGCTGCACATGATAAACCGCATTTCCTTTCCGTCAAACTGACTTCGCCGACTCGGCAGGACTTTATCTATTCTTGCGCATTAAATATTCACGAGATCAAATCAGGCCGTTTTCAACATCCACTCTGTTTCCAGTGCAGTCACATGACGCTCAAAACGCTGCAGTTCTTCACGCTTGCACAGGGCATAGAGATCAATGTATTGCTGGCTGATATATTCACAAAGCAGCTCTCCTTCAGCCAGCCTGGACAATGCCTCTGCAGGACGGTGGGGCAACAATGGGAATTCGTTATCAAGCCCCGGGGCTGCTTCCCCGGGTGGCGTCAGCTTATTTTCAATACCATACAAGATTCCGGAAAGCACAGAAGCCAATGTCAGGTAAGGGTTGGCATCTGCCCCGGCAAGACGGTGTTCAATACGGCGGTCGGCTTTTCCACTGGCCGGTATCCTTAACGATACGGTGCGGTTATTGTGTCCCCAGGATGCGTGCAACGGCACATACATATCAGGCACAAGACGACGATAGGAGTTTACATTAGGGCAGAGTAATGCCACGGTTTCCGGCATCATATCAATGGAGCCGGCAATGGCGTACTGAAGAATCTTACTGTCTTCCCCTTCTGCATTGGCAAATACATTACCACCGGCATCATCCAGAAGGCTGACATGAATATGCAGTCCGTTGCCCGGCTGCTGCTCATACGGTTTAGCCATAAAGGTGGCTTCATAGTTATAGCGCCCAGCCAGTTCACGGATCAATCGCTTCAGCATAATCGCATGATCGCAGGCTGCAACCGCATCTTCGCCATGCTTGAGATTAATCTCAAACTGCCCTGGTGCGGCTTCTGCCACCGCAGAGTCAGCAGGAACTCCCTGGGCCTTGGCCAGCTGATTAACATCGTTCAGAAAACCGGCAAAATCCACCAATCCATCAACGGAATAGACCTGGCTCATGGTTTCACGGGTGCCAGTCACAAAACCGACTGGCGGCTGTATTTTCCCTTCTGCCGAGCGCTGCGGGTCAACCAGGTAAAACTCCAGTTCCAGGGCCACTACCGGCTGGTAGCCACGTGTTTTTAATCGCTGAACAATCTTGGTGAGGACATTCCGCGGTTCATAGGGAAAACCGCTGCCATCCTCTTCCTGCATCGTTAAAAGTACCTGGGCAATTTTTTCCGGATCCGCAGCAGATGGGGCAAGCGTTCCGGGTAATGGCACACACAGGCGATCAGGCTCTCCAATGGTCATTCCCAGTCCGGCTTCTTCTATGGTAACGCCGGTAATGTCCAGGGAAAATACGGAACAAGGCAGGTAGCACCCTTTTGCCAGTTTTTTGAAGCCGGATGCAGGAATACGTTTTCCCCGGATAATGCCATTAATATCAGGCAGTAAGGTATCGATGTACTCTGTATTCGGGTAGCGCTCAAGATAATCAGCGAGTTCTGTTTTGAAATCCGGCATTTACAGTCCCCTTTTTTTGGGAGCAAGCACTGCTTTCAGCCTTGATGTACCTGAGGCAGGATTCCCGCTCGGACAATATGCCCACTGATAACCAGCCTGCTCTTTCTGTTATTGTTGATGCCTTTTTTTGTCAATACTGCCCAGTCACAAGGAGATGTTCAATATGTTCAACAAAAATCCATTCTCAGGCAGGTATTTGGCTTTATCTGTGACCTTTCCCTGAACACAGGGCAAAAAAATAAATTGAAAATATTTTTCAGAAAGAAAAATTAAATAAAATAAATATTCATGAAAAAATCCTGTGAAAATTCATGTTAAATACTGTTATTGCCCACGTTAATACGATCATGGAGTTGAATATGCGGATAGGTATTCCCAGGGAAATCAAGAATCACGAGTACCGCGTAGGCCTCACACCAGCTGCTGTCAAAGAGCTGGTTGATAACGGACACGAGGTTTTGGTTGAGGACCAGGCTGGTCATGGCGTCGGCTTTTTCAATGAGGATTATCAGGCCTCAGGTGCCACGATTCTGGAAACGGCTGAAGCGGTGTTCGAGGCAGCTGAACTCATCGTTAAAGTAAAAGAGCCTCAGGCAGCTGAGCGTTCCAGACTGAAACCCCACCACACGCTGTTCACCTATCTGCATCTGGCACCCGATGTGCCACAGACCACAGACCTTATCAATTCCGGAGCAACCTGCATCGCTTACGAAACCGTCACTGATGCCCGGGGCCGACTGCCACTGCTGGCCCCAATGTCTGAAGTTGCCGGGCGTATGTCTATCCAGGCAGGGGCACGTTGCCTGGAAAAATCCATGGCTGGACGCGGTATGCTGCTCGGCGGAGTTCCTGGCGTTGAACCCGCCAGGGTCGTCATTATTGGTGCCGGGGTGGTTGGCCAGAATGCAACCGCCATGGCGGTCGGCATGGGTGCGGAGGTAGTGGTACTTGACCGTTCAGTGGATGCCCTGCGCCAACTGGATGCACAGTATGGCAACCGTGTTCGTACCGTATACTCCACTTCCCAGTCTATCGAACAGCATGTGGTATCCGCTGACCTGGTCATCGGCGGTGTTCTGCTGCCCGGTGCCGCAGCACCCAAACTCATCACCCGGGAACTGGTTAGCTCGATGAAACCAGGCTCTGTTATCGTCGATGTCGCCATTGATCAGGGCGGCTGCGCAGAAACGTCCGTGGCGACCACTCATGCCGAACCGACCTTTATCGTTGATGAAGTGGTTCATTACTGTGTTGCCAACATGCCCGGAGCGGTTGCCCGTACTTCTACCCTGGCACTGAACAATGCAACACTGCCTTATGTTCTGCAAATTGCCAACAAGGGCACTCGCAAGGCTTTGGAAGACAATCCATACCTGTTGGAAGGACTGAATGTTTGTAAGGGTGTTGTTACCTGTGAGAGTGTTGCCCAGGCACAAAATCTGCCTTACAAAGCCGCCGCCCAGATGCTGGCTGAAATTTAGCCGATTCTGATAACTCATAGCTGCTGATAGCGTCATATCATGCAGTTACCACAACTCAGTGGTAGCTGCATTTTTAGCGTTAACTCACCTGAAATGACAGTATTGGCAGGCCTGGAACAAAGGCACAAAACCTTGACTTACCCTCGTCTCATACAAGTAGCTCCCTGAGCACTACCGTTCATCCCTGAAACCCGGAACGTCCTGTCAAAAATAAGTCTTATTGCCCCTTCCCAAAAGAATTCCCAACCTACTGCTGCAGTAGGAAAACACAACACTATACTCAGTAGAAATTCCCATAAAAGGGAATCAGAAATCATTAAACACCATGGATGGAGAAGTACCATGATAAGGCAACTCAAAATAACCTCCCTTCTTACAGCAGCCCTTCTGATAACCGGCTGCGGCATAATGAAAACCAGCAGTGAAATGGCCGCCAGTGATTACCAGCCAGCCAATAGTAGTTCCAATTGTGCTGTGAGCTCTGACTGTGCTGTTGCGGAAAAAATACCCGAGGCCATTTATTTTGACTTTGGAACTGCTGATCTGGATATGAATGACCGTGAGCTACTGGATACTGTTGTAGAACAGATGGGTAGCTCCAGGCGTATCGAACTGACTGGCTACACCTGCAACATTGGTGATGACCAGGTAAACCAGTATCTTTCTGAGAGGCGGGCCCTTGCTGTAAAAGCATACCTTACGCAGAAAGGTATAGAAGAAGACCGCATTACAACTTTGGGTAAAGGCAAGCGGCACTCTGTAACCACCAACGGCAAAGAAGAGAACCGTCCGAACAGTCGTCGAGTTGAGTTGAAGATCCTCCGTTGACCATCTCTGATTCGATTGTGCGGCACGGTTAGCACGCTGCAAAATAAGGTACCGATCAACCGGTACCTTTTTTATGTACAGGGATGTACTGTATCCTGGAAATGCAGGAGCAATTTCCAGGGAATGTA
>NZ_JAHHPP010000090.1 GCF_024606265.1 Endozoicomonas sp. SESOKO1 | reverse complement strand
GATCTGTTCATTGAAAACCTCGAAGCAGCGCTTGAGCAAGCACCCGTTTCTGATGCGGGCGAGGTCGAGGAAGTTGATGAATTGCTTCCCCAGGATTACCAGTCACCTTTTGATGAGCTGCTTCAGCGAGATGTGATGGCCTGGTTACAAAAGACACTGTCTGAGACAGGCGCAACAAGCGTATCAACATTGTTCCCTTTGGTGGAAAAAGAGCTGGGCAATCTGGCACCCCGGGCGCTCCAGTCCATTGCTATGTTATGTATGCAGCCAGAGAGTCAGGAGGCCTATAAAACCCAATCGCTCTGTCCTGATTTCAGCCAGCGGTACCAATATCGGACTGAGGACAAGTACCTTTTGCACGGTCATGAAATCACTGTGGGCTTGATCAGTAACGACGAAATTTAATACAAGGGCAGTCACTGAATGAATAGCGATATCTTAAAGGCGAACCGCTTACTTTACTTGACGATGTCACGGCTACAGATCCAGCGAAATGGCGGCCGGAACGTCTATAAAAATAATAAGCAGGAACATGACCAGCTACTTCAGGATTACCGGGCCAGTGAATCGTTCAGCGAGCTAGTACATCAGGCCGCTGATGGCATGGACTTGAAAATCCTCGGAGTCAGTGCTGGCGGATTACACCTTACCAACAGTCACCCTCGCTCATTATGGATGCCGTCGTTCAGCGATTATCGCAACCAGATCCAAAAGCGCGATGCTGGAAAATCCCGACTGCTTCTGGTTCACATTGCCATCGGCATGACAGCATTCCCAAACCCTCAGGACCTGAATACCCATCCGGACGATCTGGGGGCGTTGACTGCACAGGACGTTATGGAAACACTGGAGCAACTGGCCAATGCTGACAATCCTTCATCGGACGACGATGATTTACTATCACCGGAAGAAACATCAGCGCTGTCCGACCTTCGCTCTCTGCCTTCTGTGCGCCCGGACTCCAACAAGAATCACAGTTCCTGGCTTGGACTGATTAACCTATCCCTGAATCATCTGGTGGAGTCTCGCTATATGTTCCTGATTCACCCGGATGACGAGAAGCCGGAGTATCGAGTC
>NZ_JAHHPP010000089.1 GCF_024606265.1 Endozoicomonas sp. SESOKO1 | reverse complement strand
GTTATGTTTAATAATCAAACTGCAGGTGGGTTTTATAGTGTTGCTGAGGGGGAGTGCATGTACTGGTCAGGTGAACTATTTGTGAATTTGAATGTCCAATTGCACGGCAGCTTTATACTAAAACGGCTGACCTTAACAGGCTGCTTGTCCACGAATAAAAGTCTCGCCTGGCCCGGAGTGGGGAATGACGACAGAAAAGGAAGATAAAGAGGCTTCCTGTTCCGGTGTTTCCGCAGATAACAGCCCTCAGACCTCCGGGTTCGGTAGATCAGACGAACCATAAACCCACTTGCAGTTTGATTATTAAACATAACGGGGGGCCTCCACGCTTTTTTGCTTCTGTCCAGGGCCACTCAAGCTGGCATTGTTTATTAAATCTTGCCGTTGAATAACTCAGGAGAGTGTAGTCCATGATGAACAGTATCGATGCATCTGCCAACGCCTGTTTACTCTGTGCCAAATCAGCCGGTTCCGACAGTAGCCGTGGCGCGGAAGGGGCATTTGCCGGGCGCTCAATAGTCAAGACAGCGTGCCGTTCGGCGTACCATACTTTTCACCTGGACTGTATAAGCCGACACCTGGACGGGCAATCGGCCTATCCTGAGTTTCGAACCTGTGCTGTCTGTCCGGAGCAGGCACTGCCACTGGTGCAGGTGGCCGGGGAAAAGCTGCCCCCAGCCACCCGTTATTGTGAATCCCCGGACCTGATCGCCTGTCGCAACGGGGATTTGGAAACCCTGCAGGCCACATTGGTGAGAGAGCCGGGAATAGCCCGGCAGCAATATTATTCCGCTGACAATTACTGCAATACCAGCCTATTGCACCTTGCCGCTAAACAAGGCCATGGACGTATACTGAATCTGCTGATCCGTCATCAGGCCGATATCAATGGCATTGAGGATTGTCAGGCTGCCACTCCCCTGCATTTGGCCGCCTTTGGTGGCCACACCAAATGCCTGGAGCTGCTGCTGGCAGCAGGAGCAAATCCGAACGCAACCGACCATTTCGGGTATACCCCCCTGCACAACGCTGTGGAGGAGGGGCACGCCAAGTCTTTGTTGTCACTGATTGATGGTGGGGCCAGTATCGATGCCCTTACTAATCGCGGTCATGCACCTGTGCAAAGAGCTGTTTTCATGGGAGAGATGGAGTGCCTGCAGTTATTGCTCTTCCATGGGGCCAATGTAAACAACGGCAACACCGGAGGCCATACGGCCGCCTTCGATGCCGCCTTTTTTGGTAACCCGGAATTCCTTGAACTGCTGATCGACTTCAAGGCTGATGTCAACACGGCTGAGGTATTTGGTCACACGCTCCTGCACACCGCGGCCGCCAGAGGAAATATCAAATGCATGAATATCCTCATCAACCACGGGGCACGGATCGACGCAGTCAATGACAACGATGAAACGCCCCTGCACAAGGCTGTGTTGAATAACAGCATTGAAGCAGTACAGCTGCTGAACGAAAAAGGGGCCAATATCAATTTCACCGATAATAGTGGTTGGGCACCAGTCCATATTGCCGCCTTTGTAGGCAATGCCGAGATTCTGAAATACTTGCTGGAGCACGGAGCAAACATTAATCTCTTGTGTGACGATGACCAGACCCCGCTGGAACTGGCGACCGAGGAAGGACACACCCACTGCCAGCAGCTGATACAGGAGGTTTTATCGATGACAGGTGAGCCGGACCTGGTGGAAGGTCTCCGTTAACGTATGCTAACGGTCCGATTATTCCGGGGAAGTATGTATCACAGAATTTTACAGCCAGGTGAAAAACAGTGAATTGTTACCCGGCTGGAGGAAAAACATCGACTTTTTAAACCGATGCCTGGTCGATCATGGCTTCCTGAAGAGCGTGGCGTATAGAAAACTGATAATGCAGGTAGCTGCTGCCAGCAGATAAATTGAGAAAATCACTACCATCCACTCTGCCATGTTCAGTGTAAGCAGGGTCCAGTCATCGGCACCACACAGTCCGGTGGGCATAAACAGGGAGGGCCACCATTCATAAAGAGGCAGGTCGAACGGGAAGACCGGGCGGAAGCTGCAGCTGGAAGTAAACGGATTAAATCCGGTGTAGTCTGCCGTTTGCGCAATGGCTTCCTGCAAGCCATAGAGTGCGCCAGCGATCCAGAGACCGTAGCCTGTGATCCTGAAAAACAGATGGGTAGGTGAAATGATGATAACCAATGGGGCAAACATCAACACCAGAACGGCGAGCCGCTGATAGACGCAACGCTCACAGGGATCCATATGCAGAATATACTGAAATCCCAGGGCGCAAAGCTCCAGAAAGAGCGCAGTGGCAAACATAATGAGCCAGGTGACTCGTAAATTTTGCCAGCCATGGATAGTTTGCAGGGGGTTGTCTTGCAAACGTTGAAAGAGGCTATTGGAGTTCTGTTCAGCAGCCAATGGTTGGATCCCTCATGAGAAGTGACCTCAGGCTTGCCGGTTGGGTGACCGGAAAGCCATCAGCACCGTTTTATTTTGTGTCTTCTGCTGGAAGTTTGGTCAGATAGGTGATCAGCGCGTTCAGATCGTCATAAGACTTCAGGCTACCCATGTTGATCAGGTAACGGTTATTCACCATAAAGCTGGGAACGGCATGAACGTAGTCGCCAAATTGTTTCCAGTCCAGTACTTTCCTCATCACCATCAGGTTATTCTGGTTCGCCTCAAAGTCAGACTGCTTCAGTCCGGCCGCTTCCAGGGTCAGGAAGAAGTCTTTATCGTTTCGCCAGTCGCCCTTGCGCTCCACATGAAGGCGATTGAAAAGCGCCTGTTTGACGGAGTCATGGTGCGGTGTGCCCAGGGTCATGGCCAATGCCATGCTAGCCTGTTTGCCATAGGCACCCATAAAGTCCATATGCACCTGCCTGAACTCAATGTTCTGCTGAGCAAGCCAGCTTTTAAGGGGAATCAGTGGTCCTTTCTCCCACTGGTAGCAGCCTCCGCAATAAATGGAAAATAGCTTGGTCACGGTTGGCTGTGGAGTAGGGGCAAGCCCTAAGACTTCATAATGGGTTCCTTCCTGAAACCGGCTTGCATTTTGAGCACTGTCTGTTGCTTTGGCAAAGGACATCATCGGGAATGAAAACATAAGTACCAATAACAGCTTTTTCATCGGTATTATTTTCCTGTAATCCTGTTCAATGGTGTAAATAGAGAGAGGTTAACATTATCCAGAGTTTGGTGTCTGGTAAAGATTCTGGTTATTTTTTAGTCCTTGCCACTTTTGCTGCCTCCATGGCCTTCAGCTGGGCTTCAATCATTGCCGGTGTTTCCAGGGTAATGCGACCCAGCTGGCCATCCCGGAACTCATTGATCAGAATCTCGGCAACCTTATGGGTATCGGCAATGCCACCCCTGCGCATACAGCCCCGACGCTGGCCGATCATATCAAACAGCTCGATTCCGGTTTGCGGGATTTCCTTTAGCTGGTAACGCTGAAGGAGCGCTTCCGGGTAATGCAGCATCATGAACTCGGCCAGATACATGGCAACGTCTTCAAACTCAATCACCGTGTTTTTGATGGCACCGCTGATGGCCAGACGATAGCCGCAATCCTCCGGCTCCAGCTTGGGCCAGAGGAAGCCAGGGGTATCCAGCAAGACAATATTATTGGGCAGTTTGATTCTCTGCTGCTGTTTGGTGACAGCCGGCTCATTACCGGTTCTGGCAACCGTGCGGCTGGCCAGAATATTGATGGTGGTGGACTTGCCCACATTGGGGATACCAAGGATGATGGCCTTCAGCTGGCTGACCTCCAGGTTTCGTTCAGGAACCATGGCGGGAGCCATAGCCAGAATGCTGCGAATTTTGTCCGGCTGCTGCAGATTGACGGCAATGGCCTTCATGCCGGAAGTGCGGTTGATATGGTCTACCCACTGCTGCGTCACCGCCGGGTCCGCCAGGTCACTTTTGTTCAAAATCTTGATGCAGGGGGTGTCCTTACGCAGGGAGGAAACCATCGGGTTCTCACTGCTGAAGGGGAGCCGGGCGTCCAGCACCTCAATGATAAGATCCATCTTTGGTATCACTTCACGGATCTCTTTTTTGGCCTTATGCATATGGCCGGGATACCAGTTTATTGCCATTGTTTTATTGCCATTGTTGGATCTATCTTGCCTGGTTGAAAACGCATTATTTTACTATGTAACGGGTGCGCCAAAAAACACCAATGTTAAAACAATAAACGATAGTGACCGAACAGTTATGGCGGGTATGCGCTAATAAATAGTGGAGAGAATGCTTACAGGACTAAAGGAATGTGCAGCAGGATCTGGCACCTGGTTTTTTCAGGTGTTTTTTTAAGTTGTGTTAACGGGCGCTTCATTCAATAGATGGTGCCGACACTTTGAATCCCTTTACTATCCCTCAGGTAATAGGCGATCCATTTCAGTCCTCTTTTTTGCAGGGACTTAACCGGTCGTCCTGCAATCTCCTCGGCTTCCTCAATCACCTCAAGGTAGCTTTTGCCCAGGAACTGCATCTGGTAGGCGCCAATGACCATGCCTGTCCGGTCACTGCCAGCCTGACAGTGAACAAAGATGGCTACAGGCCTGCTTTGCTGCTGATTGAGCAGGTTTCTGAGCTTGTCTACAAGGCTGTATACATCACCGATAAAGGGCAGGTTGAGCATGATCTGGAGAACTGACCCTGGATAATAATCAGGATTGGAAACCGCGCCATAAACCGGGTAGTGGATCAGATGTACCAGATCCGGGTTGGTTTGGGTAAACGCCTGCTCGAGTTTCAGTAGATGACTTTCAGCGAGCTTGCTGATCAACGAAATATCAAGAACAAAGATGTCCTCGGGAAGTGTTGTCTCAAGTTGCTCTGTACATCTCAGGTTCATGGTGTCAATAATCTCTTTAAAGGCAAACTGACCGTTGATAATGGGCATATTGCCCCGGAACAGGTAGTTTCCGGACTCCGGATCATAGTCAACCAGTCGTAGCTTCCGGGGGGTGAATGTCACTTCTTTTTTAGGTTTAGGCCAGTAAGCTGCCGACGATAAATTGCCAGGTATGAAGCGTTGCGGGGCAGTGTTGCCCACAGTTGCCAAAGCGAGCAGAACCAGTACCAAGATGAGCCGCCTGAAAATAGTCATGATGATTTGCATTTAAAGTGGAATAAAAAGTGGAATAAAACATCAGACTGTTTTCTGTGCTGAGAGTTTCAATGAATCTTTTGCTTTCTCTGCCTGATCAATACTGTGATAACCAGACCAGACTCTGAGAACCGTTGTCAACATGCAGATGGCGGCAAACCCCAGGGCCAGTTGCGGAAAATAACCGGGCAGCAGGCAGAACAGGACAAATAGCAGGATGGTTTCTGTTCCCTCTGCCAGGCCACCCAGGTAATACAGGGATTTATGCTTGAAGTGCGGGTCTGACAGCTGATGTTTCCCAGCCATGATGGCATAGGCAAGAAAGCTGGCTCCGGTGCCCATAAATGAGAAAATCAGGACGCATGCAGCCAGCGCATTCTCTGCCGGTGATGCCAGGGCAAACCCCATAACAATGGCTGAATAGAAAATAAAATCCAGGGTTATGTCCAGAAATCCGCCGGCGTCTGAGGGGCTGGCCAGTCTTGCCAGTGCCCCATCAAGGCCATCCAGCAGCCGGTTACCAATAATCAGCACCAGCGCCAGTGAGTAGAACTCAAAGGCCAGTAAAGGGACTGCCATCATGCCAAACAGAAAGCCGGTGATGGTTACCTGATCCGGCTTGATGCCATGATGTTGCAATTGCAACGCAACTGTTCTCAGCGGTGACTGTATGAGTGGGGCTGTCCATTTATCGAGCATGAAGTAATAGCAGGCTGTGTTGGTGAACGGAATAACCCCATCATACCGCTGGCTTTTTCCTGTGCCAAACCGGTTTGTTTGTTATGTTTTTTGGGCTTGTGTTTGTGTATAGTCCCGCAGTTAAGTTATTCGGGATAGGGTCCATCCTTTTAATCAAGCCACTGGTCTTTAGGCCGTGGCTTGATCAGGCCCTGTTGGCATAAGGTTGCAGGCTCATCGGCTCATTGATTAACAGGGCCATGAGCCATGGTCAGGAATAAGGTGGATGGCTTTGCATCCCGATAGTAAAAAACTCAGGGTTGTACATCATGACCCGAAACGAGATCACTTAATTCGAATTTTTCTATTGGTTTTTATTGCTTTGCTGGGTGGTTTTGCCTATTGGTATGGTGGTAGCCATGCAGCCCGGAATCTGGAACAGGTTCGGCAGCAGAATGTCAGCCTGCAGAGCAAGGCCAGCGTGTTGGAGGAAGAGAATAAAGAGTTCAGGCAGCGGCTGGGAATTCTGGAAACTGCCAGCAAAATCGATCGTGAAGCGGTCAATCATGTCCGCTTGCTGGTGAAACAGCTGGAGGAAGAAAAAGAGCAGCTGCACAAAGAGCTGACCTTTTTCAAAAGCATTCTGGCTCCGGAAGACATGTCCACCGGAGTTCGGGTAGCAGGCTTCAGTTTGCTCAAGGAGGAAGAACCCGGCCATTACCGTCTTCGGCTGGTTATTTCCCAGGTGGCGAGAAGTAACCCGTTTCTGAAGGGAACGCTATCAGTATTACTGATTGGCGAGAAAGACGGCAATGAACAGACCATACCGCTGCAGGAGCTGATAGCATCGGATCAGATGATACCCCGTTTGGGATTCCGTTACTTTCAGGCCCTGCCGAGTGACAAAGAGTATCTTGATTTCACTGTACCGGAAGGTTTTCAGCCGGAGGAAGTCAAGGTTATGGTGCAGATCACCAGTGGCATCAGACAGACTTTTGAAGAAATTTATCAATGGGATAAGGAGCTGTTAGCGGATGTTCGGCAAGAGCAAGACAGCGGGTAACGTTGCCAGTAACCAGGGCAGTACGACGCTCATATCGTCAGAAACCATTATTTCCGGTGATATTCACTTTTCCGGCGCTGTGCATATCGAAGGGCGTGTGAAGGGCAATGTTTCAGCAGATCAGGGTCTTTTGACCATTGCCCATAGTGGTAGTGTGGAAGGAGATGTTCGTGTCCAGCGTGTGGTCGTCGATGGCCATGTTCGTGGCAATGTGTTTGCTGAAGAACATCTGGAGCTTGCTTCCAGGGCAGTGATTAACGGTAATGTGTTTTACAGCGTTATAGAGATGACCAAAGGTTCCCAGGTAAATGGCAGCCTTGAGCATCACCCCAACGGTGTGCCTGTGGGCCCCCAGCCGCTGCTGGAGCGTTCTGCCGAAGAGGTGTCCGCGGGTGAAGTGATCGACGCAGCGGATAGTTGACGGTAATAGTTGGTTACTCGGATAATAGCCGACTGATGAGTAAATGACGGGTCGCAGCCTTGACAGGCTATCAGTGAATGATAGCCATGAGCCAGGGCGGCGGCACGGGAGGGTCAATGAGCGTAGTTGAAACAGTGATACCCGAGCCAATCAGTGTTACGGAAGCTGCTGCCCGCAGGGTGAGTGAATTGCTGGCAGATGAAACCGAAGAAAATCAAAGGCTCCGGGTCTATGTTACCGGTGGCGGTTGTTCCGGTTTTCAGTACGGCTTCACGTTTGACAGTGACCTTGCTGATGATGATACCTTGATTATCAAAGATGGCGCACCGGTTGTGGTTGATTCCCTGAGTTACCAGTATCTGGTGGGCGCTGAGATTGACTATGAGGAAGGGCTGGAAGGTTCCCGTTTTCTGGTTAAAAACCCCAATGCCAAGTCTACCTGTGGCTGCGGGTCTTCATTTTCGATATGAACGAATAGCCTGAAACATCCGGCAGGGCTTTTGGCAATCACGAAAAGCACAAAGGAAAACCTTCGCCTGCGCTCTTCGTGATCGTTATGGTTTACAGCTGTTGAGAAAATAATTTATACCAGCTGGTTCATAGAGTCCTTAAGGGTGCCTGCTGAATGTTGAATACCCGCCAGTTCCTCTTCATCCAGTTTTGGGGCAATAATACTCTCCACTCCTTCACTGCCAATAACGGTTGGCAGGCTCAGGCAGATATCGCTGATGCCGTATTCGCCATTCAGCCGAACAGTGACCGGAAGAACACTTCGCTGATTATTGCGTACCATGCGAATGATGTAGGCAATAACCAGACCAATAGCCCAGTTGGTGTAGCCCTTGTTGGCAATGATCTCGTAAGCGGCTTTTCTGACCCTGGTGACCACGCCCGTCAGGGCTTCCTGATCGTATTCACGACCATTAATCGTATTGCCTCTGATGGCAAGCCCGGCAATGGCAGCTGAACTCCAGACGGGTACTTCAGAGTCACCGTGTTCCCCAAGAATATACGCGTGAATGGACTGGGGTGAGACATCATAGTAGCTGGCAAGCAGGGTTCGAAAGCGGGATGTATCCAGCAGGGTTCCGGTGCCAATCACCAGGTTGTCAGGACGATGGCTCAGTCTTTGCATGGCATGGGTGAGAATATCCACCGGGTTGCTGGCAACCAGTAACATGGCTTCCGGTGCGTACTGGTCAAGCTCTCTGGCAATCATTTCAAATACGTTGATGTTTCGCTGCAGCAGTTGCAGTCGGCTTTCATCCGGGCCGGACTGGCTGGCACCGGCGCAGATGACGATGATGCCCGCGCCTTTCAGGCTGGAAAAGTCACCGGAGGTGACCTCGCAGCGCCCGACCAGTGGCTGGCCGTGCATCAGGTCAAGTGCTTCCCCATAGGCTCTGTCGAGATTTTTATCCACAAGAACAATTTCATTGGCGAGCTTCTGCTGAAACAGGGAGTAGGCGGCAGCCATACCAACAAAGCCAGTGCCGATAATGCCGATTTTATTCGTATTCATGGTGAGTGCCTGTGTCTTTGGCGTATGCGCTGACAACCATAATCTGACATGGGTGCATACCTCAAGAAAGTGGGGAGTGAAGAGTTTGATTTATGCATAATAAAAACGCACAGCTCTATAAAATTTGAATCACCTTCAGTACAAAGTTTCATCAGCGTTAATTTAGTCTGACTTTGTTGCATTTGGTAGTAACTGAAAAAAAGAAGGGAACCACAAGGATTTTTCCCGTACTTGTCCGGGTTGCGATAAACCAACAATAGAAGGCCTCCTTTGGCGTGAAAAATATTTTGCGTAACCATTTTTTATCTCTGAGGGTGGCGCAAAATATTTTCACGCACCATGGGCATTTGTGGCTCAAAACAGAATGTTTGTTATGGGTCACACTGAGCAGTTAGACTGAGTTCATTTACGCAAAGACTTTACGCAAAGACTCTACATGGCAAAAGCAAAATCCCGAAAAGCATACGTCTGTACTGAATGTGGCAGTGAAGCCGCCAAGTGGCAGGGACAGTGTCCGGACTGTAAAGCCTGGAACACCTATAAAGAAGTCAACCTCGGACCGGCCGCCTCGCCATCCATTGCCGCCAGTAACAAGGCCGGCTTTGCCGGTGCGCTCTGCGAGCTGAAAACTCTCAGCGAAGTGGATGTTGAAGAAGCCCCCCGCTTCTCCAGTGGTATGACGGAGTTTGACCGGGTGCTCGGTGGCGGTTTTGTCAAAGGCAGCGCGGTGCTGATTGGTGGTCACCCGGGGGCCGGTAAAAGTACCATCCTGCTGCAGGTGCTCTGCCATGTTGCCCAGTCCATGAATGCCCTGTATGTCTCTGGTGAAGAGTCATTGCAGCAGATTGCTGCCCGTGCCCAGCGGTTAGGGTTGCCCACCAGTAACCTGAAAATGCTGGCGGAAACCTCCGCAGAAAATATCGTCGCGGTAGCAGAGCAGGAAAAGCCCGGCATTATTGTCATCGACTCTATCCAGGTGATGTACATGAACGGAGTGGACTCCGTGCCTGGTGGTGTTGGCCAGGTCAAAGAATCCGCCGCTTTCCTGACCCGTTATGCCAAACAGAGCGGCACGGTATTGCTGATTGTTGGCCACGTCACCAAAGACAACTCCCTGGCTGGTCCAATGACCCTGTCCCATATCATTGATACCCAGATCATGCTGGGCAATACCGATGATTCCCGCTTCCGGATGATGCGGGCCACCAAAAACCGTTTTGGCCAGGTGAACGAGCTGGGTATTTTCGCCATGACTGAAACCGGCATGAAGGAAGTGAAAAACCCGTCGGCTATTTTCCTCTCTCGAACCCAGGAGGCGACTTCGGGCAGCATTATTTCTGTCCTGTGGGAAGGTACCCGACCTCTGCTGGTGGAGATACAGGGCCTGGTGGTGGAATCGCAACTGGGAAACCCTCGTCGTGTAACCGTTGGTGTGGAACAGAACCGCCTGGCCATGCTGCTGGCTATTCTTACCCGGCACGGTGGCATTTTTACCAGTGACCAGGATGTGTTCCTGAACGTGGTCGGTGGCGTCAAGATCACAGAAACCAGTGCTGACCTGGCCAGTTTGCTGACCGTGGTTTCCAGCCTCCGGGATACAC
>NZ_JAHHPP010000088.1 GCF_024606265.1 Endozoicomonas sp. SESOKO1 | reverse complement strand
AAAATTACTTAACGTAATCGTTGCTCCCTGAAGCTCTGAGTTTGGCAGACTTCTGTCTTTCACCCCTACCCTAAGCTGATTGATCCGCTCACGTACTTCTTTTTTATTCATTTTTTCGACATCGCGCATCACCGGAACGAATAGTCCCTCGTCACTATCGACCGCCAGCCCCAGGTCAACGGAATCATGAAGCTGTCTGCTCATGGAAGCGCCATCAAACCAGGCATTAAGTGCAGGCTCCGCTTCACTGGCACTGACAATCGCCTGAATCAGGCGAACCGTGATGTCTTCTTTATCATCCCAGTGATCAATATCCACATCATCGAACAGGGTTACCTGGACAACAGAAGCATGGGACTCTGCCATGGTCCGGGCCATGTGCTTACGGACACCTTTCAATGGTTCTGGATTTTCCAGGGGATAGGAAATGGTATGTTGTGCAGCGTTTCTATGGTTGGTGAGTGCACCAAGATCCACCTGAAATTGCTCAGCCAGTGATTTAAGTCCACTTTGCGCCATTTGAGCTGAAGACGCTGGTTGAATCTGCTCAGCCGCTGGTGAGCCAATGATAAAAGTATCGTCCCTATTGCTGCCGGCATCATCACTGGCCAGTTTACCCACTACCGTACCACTGTCTTCTTCATCGGTGACAAACTCAACCAGAGGGGCTCCGGTAAGAATAGTGTCACCGGGCTGACCACAGAGACGGGCAATGACGCCGGTACAGGGTGCAGGAACTTCAACCACGGCTTTGGCTGTCTCGACAGAGACCATCGGCTGGTCTTCTTTGACGCTATCCCCCTCTGCCACGTGCCATTCGACAATATCTGCTTCAGGAATGCCTTCCCCTAAATCCGGTAAATTGAAAAAGCGCATGAATGTACCTTTTTATTATAAAAATACTGCCTGTTATTTTTTTGTTTGCAGTCCTGCAGCTCTGACAGTATTTGCCGCTCAGGGCTATTTAAATAGTGTTTCGGTATTAGCAATGATCTGCCTAATGTCTGGCAAGAGTCTTGATTGATGCCCTGACAATATCATCGACCTGGGGCAGATAATGATCTTCCATTCTGTAGTAGGGCATTGTCGTATCAAACCCGGTCACCCGTTCAACGGGCGCCTTCAGATCGTCAAAAGCCCCTTCCATAAGACCGGCAGCAATCTCGGCACCCACACCAAAACTCCGACACGCTTCATGCACGATCACACACCGCCCGGTCTTTCTGACTGACGTCAGAATGGTCTCCATATCGAGCGGCTTGATGGTAGCGACATCAATCACTTCTGCACCAATGCCATGACTCTCCAGAATGTCGGCGGCCTCCATGGTTTCACGAACCGACGCCCCCCAACTGACCAGGGTAACATCCTGCCCGGTTTTTAACGTGAAACAGGTGTCCAGCGGCAAAGGGTCACTGGCAGCATCAATTATCTGCTTACTTGCCCGGTAGATACGTTTTGGCTCCAGGAAGATAACCGGATCCGGTTCGTTAATAGCCGCACGAAGCAAGCCGTAGGCTCTGACCGGTGACGATGGGATGACCACTCTTAACCCCGGAATATGGGCAAACAGCGCTTCGGTGCTTTCCGAATGATGTTCCGGGGCATGGATACCGCCGCCGAAGGGGGCTCGCACCACCAGAGGGCACGCCAGCCGCCCCCGGGTTCTGTTTCTCATGCGTGCGGCGTGGCAGATCAATTGCTCCATGGCCGGAAAGATGAACCCCATAAACTGTATTTCCGCCACCGGTTTCATACCCTGGGCAGCCATCCCCACACTGATACCGGCAATCAGGGTTTCTGCCAATGGTGTATCCATAACCCGCTTCAGGCCATACTTGTCCCGCAGCCCCTGGGTTGCCCGGAAGACACCACCATTGACCCCAATATCTTCACCAAGCATCACCACATCCGGGTCAGCAGCCATGGCATGGTCAAGCGCCAGATTAATCGCTTCAACCATGGTCAGTTTGTTATCCATTGAGGTGACCTCCGGCTGATTTCATGTTGTCCTGACGCCGCTTTTTCCTGTCAAGCTCTCTGGCCAGTGCCTCGTTTTTCTGTTGTTCCAGCTGAGCTGGCATATTCGCGTAGTGATAATCAAACAGGTCTTCAATAGCAGGCAGCGGTGTGTTCAGGTAGGTTTGCACGGCCTGCTCAATGATACGATCCGCCTCTTCTTTTAAAGCCTGTTCTTTGTGCTCATCCCATAACCCCCGGTGATGCAGAAAGTTACGGAGCCGCTTGATGGGTTCCTGTTGCCAGGCATCCTCGAGTTCTTCACTGGCACGGTAACGGCTGGCATCATCGGCCGTGGTGTGATCGCAAAGCCGATAGCTGACCGCTTCTATCACGGTAGCGCCCTTGCCCTGGCGTGCACGGTCAATAGCAGCACTGACCACCTGGTGAAGGGCAATAACATCATTACCATCAACCTGGTAAGACGGCAGGCCAGCGGCCAGCCCTTTCTGTGCCAGCGTCGGTGCACCGGACTGAATTTTCCTGGGCACCGAAATGGCCCACTGATTGTTGTTAATGACATAAACCACAGGTAGCTGCCAGGCACCGGCCAGGTTCAGTGCTTCACCAAAATCCCCTTTAGAGGTAGCGCCATCACCCAGTGCACATAACGCAACCTGCAAAGGGTTACCGGACTCGTGCCGGATTTTAATGGCGGTAGCGATACCTGCCGCGTGACCAGCCTGAGTAGCAATGGGTACACAATTCGGCAGATCCTGGCCCCAGGCCGGACTGGCACTCCCCCGCTCATCACCGCCCCAGTAGAGCATGACATCACTGAGTGGAATACCTCTTCTCATCAATCCCGGAAGATCCCGATAATAAGGAATCAGAACATCGCCTTTTGCCAGCAGGGCAGCACAAACCGTACTGATGGCTTCCTGTCCAAGACAGGAAGGGTAAGTGCCCATTTTACCGGTCCGTTGCAATGCCACCGCTTTCTGATCCCCCTGCCGGGCGATTACCATGGTTCGGTAGTAATCGATCAGAATTTCCTCATTACTGACCAGGCT